>JAFLRT010000065.1 GCA_022511295.1 Alistipes sp.
GAACAATATCCAAAACTCTAAAAAGAACCTCTTTTGCAACCCTTGCACAAATTTATCCGGTACCTCGCATCCGCACGCTTCGGTCTTCTCATACCTCCGCACCATCTTGCTTCAGCACCCTGCGCCTGAACAAGGACTTGAACCTAGGACCCCATGATTAACAGTCATGTGCTCTAACCGACTGAGCTATTCAGGCATTTTTCACAAGCAGTATCACCATCCCCCTCACAACTGACACCATATCGAGTGCCAACTGTCGCGGCTAACCGCTTGCTCCAACATCCGCGCCGTATTTTACGGTCTTACCGTTTGTTTCCGAGGTGCAAAGGTAGAACAAAAAAATTATTCTGCAAAAGATTTGCGTAAAAAATGTCGGAAAAATGTAACTTTGTATTCGATATGTTATTTGTCAGAAATATACGATATCTGTTTGCAGCGCTGCTGCCGGTACTATTTATAATACCGATAAAGGCGGTGCAACGGCATGATTACAATGGTATTGCAAGTTGTGAAGGGTTCTCTGTCGGGGAGGATGACGGCGGCGGTTTGCGATTCGTGGAGACGGAATACGATTTCGGTACTTTGCGCGAGGAGCGCGGGGTGGTTACGCACTCTTTCTCATTCTCGAATGGCGGGTCGGTGCCTGTGAGTATCGTCTCGGCCTCGACGACATGCGGCTGTACCGTAGCGTCGTATCCGAGAGGGCCTGTCATGCCGTCGGAGAGCAGTTCCATCGAGGTGTCATTCGACCCCAAGGAGCGTCCCGGGAGATTTGAGAAGGTGGTTACGGTAACGACTTCGGAGGGCGGTGCTGCTGTACGTCTGCGTATCAGGGGCAATGTGATTCCGCGCGAGCGCACGACGGAGGAGAGTTATCCCTTTTATATCGGTGATGGTTTGCGGTTGGAGAGCAATTTTCATTCGTTCTCGTATATCATGCGCGGGCGGGATATGCGCACGTCGATAGGCATCGTGAACACTTCGGACAAGGCGCGTAACTTGCGTATCACCGGTGGCGGCATATACCGCACGGAGTATCCGTCGGTCCTTGGTGCCGGTGAACGGGGGAAGATATATATCGTATGCAATGTGGCTCGCAGCAGCGATATATACGGAACGGTAACAGAGTCGCTGCACATCGACATCGACGGCCGAAGGTCGGATGCCGAGATTACGATAACGGGTATCGTGGTGGATAACAGCGATGATATTGATGAGATTTCGGCCCCGAGTGCTGTTCTAAACAAAAATATAATTAAATTTGGGGGCGTAAAACGAGACGGAGGTGTGCACAGAGCGACTTTCGAGATAGCGAACGCCGGTGAGACGACGCTCTATGTTCGTGCCATAGAGGGTGTTGCAAGTGGTACGACGCTTTCAATAGGTCGTGGTGAATCCATAGCGGCAGGGCAGAGCCGCGAGGTTACGGTAACCATAGACCCGTCGAAGATGAGGTACGGTCCCAATACGGAGCGTATAAGATTTATCTTCAACGACCCTCTGCGTCCTATGCGTGAAGTTAAGGTTACGGCCGTCGTCAGCGATTTTTAGTTTTTTAATAACATAGTAACAGTTATACAGCGTCAAGGTAACTATAAAAAATTGGAAAAAAGATGTTTGAGATAAGGGAGAAGGAGTATCTGGCCGATGGTATATGCATAATGGAGATATACGCTCCGCGCATAGCGCATGCGGCGCTGCCGGGTCAGTTTGTTATTGTGCGTGCCGACGAGAGGGGTGAGCGCATACCGCTTACCATTGCCGATTATGATAGCAATAGAGGGACGATAACGCTTGTTACCCAGACCATAGGCTACTCCACGCGCAAGATATGTTCATTTGAGGTGGGAGAGGCGTTGCGCGATGTTGCAGGACCTCTGGGTCATCCGTCGGCATTTGTCGGCGAGCCTTTGGAGGAACTTCGCGGGCGTCGCTACCTCTTCGTGGCCGGCGGTGTGGGAACGGCACCTGTCTATCCGCATGTGAAGTGGCTGCACGAACACGGCATAGAGGCCGATGTTATTATAGGTGCCAAGAACAGTTCTATGCTGATATATACCGATGAGATGCGTGCCGTGGCCGGTGAGTTGTTTATCGCTACCGATGACGGTTCGGCAGGCTTCGGCGGATTGGTAACCGATGTGGTTAAGGAACTTGTGGAGGTGCAGGGACGCCGATACGACGAGTGTATCGCTATTGGACCGATGATAATGATGAAGTTCGTATCGCTGACCACAGCCAAATACGACCTCAAGACAACGGTGTCGCTCAATGCCCTTATGGTGGACGGAACGGGTATGTGCGGTGCCTGCCGTGTGAGTGTCGGCGGCAAAACGCTCTTCACCTGTGTGGACGGACCGGAGTTCGATGCTCACAAGGTGGATTTCGACGAGGCTATGCGCCGCCAGTCCATGTTCCGCGAGCAGGAGCAACTGGCTAACGGACGACCGATGCATAAGGAGTGCAACTGTTTCTGATGTAAGGTTGTATATGAGCCTTTACGACAATATGAGATAGCAATAGGATACAGCAACAAGATATAATTTATAAAAATGGCAAACAAGATACCGCGCGTACCGGTCCGCGAACAAGACCCGCAGGTGCGTGCCGCAAATTTCGAGGAGGTGTGCTACGGTTATAACCGTGAGGAAGCGATGCTGGAGGCGTCGCGCTGCCTTAATTGCAAGAACCCGCGCTGCGTGGCAGCCTGCCCCGTGAATATACGTATACCGGACTTTATATCTGCTCTGCGTGAGGGCGATGTGGAGCGTGCCGGCGATATTATAGCCGAGGACAGTTCTCTGCCGAGTGTCTGCGGTCGTGTATGCCCGCAGGAGACACAGTGCGAGGGTGCATGCATACTGGGTATCAAGGGTGAGAGTGTCGCCATAGGCAAGTTGGAGCGTTTTGTCGGCGACAGCGGTCTCGAGAACGGCCGCCGTGCAGTGAAGGCGCAGAGCAACGGTCATAAGGTTGCCGTCATAGGCAGCGGTCCGTCGGGACTGGCTTGTGCCAGCGACCTTGCGCGTGCAGGATATGAGGTTAAGATTTTCGAGGCACTGCATCGTGCGGGCGGCGTGCTGGTGTACGGTATACCCGAGTTCCGCCTGCCCAAAGATAGAGTCGTGGAGCGCGAGATTGAGGAGGTGAAGCGTCTGGGCGTGGAGATTGAGACCGATGTTGTTGCAGGACGCACGGTAACGGTGGATTCGCTCCTTGATGAGGAGGGCTATGAGGCTGTCTTCGTAGGCTCCGGTGCAGGTCTTCCACGCTTTATGGGTATCGAGGGCGAGAACCTTAACGGCGTATTCTCGGCCAATGAGTTCCTTACGCGCGCCAATCTTATGCACGCCTATGATACCGATTACGATACGCCTGTCTTCACGGGTCGCCGTGCTGTCGTTGTGGGTGGCGGCAATGTGGCTATGGATGCGGTTCGTACAGCCAAGCGTCTGGGTGCCGAGGCTGTGATAGTATACCGCCGCAGCGAGAAGGAACTGCCGGCGCGTGTCGAGGAGGTACACCACGCTCGCGAGGAGGGTATCGAGTTCCGTATGCTTACCAATCCCGTGCGTATACTCGGCGACGAGACGGGTCGTGTATGCGGTATAGAGTGTGTCGAGATGGAACTTGGCGAGCCGGATGAGAGCGGTCGCCGCTCACCTGTCGAGAAACAGGGCTCCAATTTCCGTATAGAGTGCGACAGCGTTATAATGGCATTGGGAACATCGCCCAATCCGCTTATAGCCTCCACGACGGCAGGTCTCGAGACCAATCGTCGTGGATGTATTGTGGCTGATGATGATGGCCGGACTTCGCGCGAGGCTCTTTTTGCCGGTGGTGATGCCGTAACGGGTGCGGCGACGGTGATACTTGCTATGGGTGCAGGCCGGAAGGCTGCGGCGGCGATAGATAAGTATATACGCAGCAAAGAGTAGCAAAAAAAGAGAAAAAATTTGCGGATGCAAAAAAAAGTTGTACCTTTGCAATCCGCATACTGCGTAAAATAATAAAAAACGATATAACTATGGCAATGAAAAGAACCTACCAGCCTTCTCGCCGCAAGAGAATCAACAAGCATGGTTTTCGTCAGAGAATGGCAACGGCCAACGGTCGCAAGGTGTTGGCAGCGCGTCGTGCAAAGGGACGCAAGAAGTTGACTGTTTCGGACGAGTCAACGTTCAAGTACGCATAACCTCGCACGGCATCGGAGGGAGCCGACATTGGCTCTGTCATCAAAGCACAGGCGGCAGGATGTATATTCTGCCGCCTGTTTTGTTGTATTTTTAGGGTAATGATGCCAAAAATGGCGCTTTTTAGATAGCGGAACGGGTAAATAAAGATGCACCTCGCAGAGGTGCCGCCGCGCCGCCGAGGGATGCAGGCCGCGCGGCGAACATAGACATAAAAATAGACAAAAATATGGAGAGAATACATACGCATTCTCTCCATATTCTCTATCTAAAAGCCACCTCGCGGAAAACCGCTATTGGCGCAAAGGGTTACTGAACCGGCTTGAGGTCGAGGAAAAGCTCGTCAAGCTGCGAGCGGTCGATAGCCGACGGAGCGTCAAGCATCACATCGCGACCCGCATTGTTCTTCGGGAAAGCGATGTAGTCGCGTATGGAGTCGGCACCGCCGAAAAGTGAACACATACGGTCGAATCCGAATGCCAGACCTCCGTGAGGAGGCGCTCCGTAACTGAAGGCATTCATCAGGAAGCCGAACTGCTCCTCGGCCTTCTCCTTCGTGAAGCCCAGAATCTTGAATATCAGCGCCTGGAGTTGGCGGTCGTGTATACGTATCGAACCGCCGCCGACTTCGGTACCGTTGCATACGAAGTCGTAGGCGTTGGCCCTCACACGCGCAGGGTCGCTCTCAAGATACTGCACATCCTCGGGTTTGGGTGAGGTGAATGGGTGGTGCATAGCGTAGAAACGCTGCGTCTCTTCGTCCCACTCGAACATCGGGAAGTCCACAACCCATAGAGGTGCGAACTTCTTCGGGTCGCGCAGTCCCAGACGGTTGCCCAACTCCAAACGCAGAGCGCACAACTGGCTGAGCGACTTGTATTTCGGACCGCATATTGCGAGTACCAAATCGCCCGACTTGGCGCCGCAGCGTGCTGCTACGGTCTGTAACTGCTCGGGCGTGTAGAACTTGTCTACCGATGACTTTACGCCGCCCTCGGCATCGAGACGTATCCATACAAGACCTTTGGCGCCTATCTGCGGACGTTTCACGTACTCGGTAAGTTCGTCGATTTGTTTGCGCGTGTATGTTGCGCAGCCCTCGGCGGCAACGGCACCTATATACTCCGCGTCATCGAATAGCGAGAAGCCGCTACCCTTGACCAAATCCGATATCTCGTGTATCTCCATACCGAATCGCAGGTCGGGTTTGTCCGAGCCGAAGCGCTCCATAGCCTCGCTCCAGGGCATACGCGGCAGACGTTCGGCAATCTCCACACCGGCAATCTCGCGGAACATATGACGCATCATACGCTCGAAGACATCGAGTACATCCTCCTGCTCGACGAACGACATTTCGCAGTCAATCTGGGTAAATTCGGGCTGACGGTCAGCGCGCAGGTCTTCGTCGCGGAAGCAGCGCACAATCTGGAAATAGCGGTCGTAGCCGGCTACCATAAGCAACTGCTTGAGGGTCTGCGGCGACTGCGGCAGAGCATAGAATTGATTGGGATTCATACGGCTCGGCACCACGAAGTCGCGTGCGCCTTCAGGCGTGGATTTTATGAGATACGGCGTCTCTATCTCCAGAAAACCCTCGCTGTCGAGGAACGTACGCACGGCATGAGCCATGCGGTGTCGCAGAATCATGGCGCGCTGGAGAGGAGGACGCCTCAGGTCGAGATAGCGATACTTCATACGCAGGTCATCGCCGCCGTCGGAGTGTTCCTCGATGGTGAAAGGAGGCGTCTGGGCATCGTTGAGGATGACTATCTGCGAAGCGACAATCTCAATTTCGCCGGTATCCATTTTGAGGTTTTTGGATTCGCGTTCCACGACCTTGCCTGTTACCTGGAGGACGAATTCACGTCCTATGCGTGCGGCTGTCTCGCGTACGGCGGGTTCTGAGTTCTCTTCTACGGCTATCTGGGTTATGCCGTATCGGTCGCGCAGGTCGATGAAGGTCATAGCACCGAGGTTGCGTACTTTCTGCACCCAGCCTGCCAGAGTTACCGTCTGTCCTGCATCGCGAAGACGCAACTGACCGCAAGTATGAGTTCTGTACATAATATGTATGTTATTGTTTTGTTTTTGGTTTGCCTGTTTACCCGCAAAATTAGATATTTTCCACGAAATGAAGAATGTTTTTTGCAAATAAATAGATACATTTGCAATCTGCGGCGGGAGTAACCGCCGGTGCGAGTGATATATGGAGCAGATAAGCGTCGCGCAGGATGAAAAATATATGCGCCTGGCAATAAATGAGGCCCGTAAGGCATTAAGCGAGGGCGAGGTGCCGATAGGCGCCGTGGTTATGTGCAACGGAGCCGTTATAGGAAGGGGTCATAACCTCGTGGAGACGCTGTGCGATGCTACGGCGCACGCGGAGTTGCAGGCTATCACTGCCGCATCGTCATCGCTCGGAGGCAAGTATCTTGATAGTTGTACGCTATATGTAACACTGGAGCCGTGCGTGATGTGTGCCGGCGCCATTGCGTGGAGCCAGGTCGGACGCCTTGTCTACGGCGCATCAGACCCGAAACGCGGATATACGACTGTCGGAGGAAGACTGCTGCATCCCAAGACCGAGGTGTCGTCAGGCGTTCTGGCAGCGGAGTGCGAAGAGATTGTAAGCGGTTTTTTTGCACGTTTGCGCCGATAATCTTTCAAAAAAAGGGCGACAAAAAAGGGCGGCGGAAAGACGCGACAAAAAGACGCCGCCTCCAGTGGGGGGCAGGGGGCGGCGGCACCTCTGCGAGGTGCATCTTTATTT
>JAFLRT010000066.1 GCA_022511295.1 Alistipes sp.
AGAGTTGTTCCGGCTGGAGCAGAATATGGTTGTATATCGGTATTGCGGTACTGCTGAGCGTCACGGAAAACAGAGATGCGGTATAGCTCGCGTGAAAGGTACGGCAGTTTCGTTTATTGAGGATGTTCGAGTATATCCCTGCGGCAGCACTCTCTAATGGACACCAGCACCGCCGGTGACGGGACAGCCGGCGGTCGCTTCAAATCTGTATGTTGTCCCGTTCTGCTTCTGGGCAGTTGTTTATTGTCGCCGGAGTCGCCAAATGTGCGACTCCGGTATCCTTTATTGTGAGACAAAGTTTCGCCGTTGAGGTTTGCGTGTCATCTATCTTTACCGTCCAACGGTAAAGGTATGGCTGTATTCGGATTAAAATACTGGGCGGAGTTTCGCAGCAAGCACCACGGGGTGTTGTGGCGTGTGGAGATTGCCGAGCGTGGATATTCGGGCGTGTCGGAAGAGATGGTTTTCGACGGCGGCGAACCGTTGAAGATTACGTGGGAGAAGCGTGGCGATGAATTCTACACGCCCGTCAAGGCAAGCGAGGCGACTATCAATATCCAATGCCGCGAGAATTTTCATTACTTGGCTCTTTTTACTGCCGATCCTCGCCGCTTCCGTGTCTCGGTACTGCGCAGCGGCAAGCTCTACTGGCGGGGCTTCGTTACCGCCGACCTCTACTCGGAGTCCTTTTCCGCACCTCCCTATACGGTAACCATCAAGGCCGTCGACGGCTTCAACCTGCTGTCGAGTTATATCTTCTGCGACCTGATGACTATCGGCACGACGGGTCTCCGCTCACTGTGGGATCTGCTCTTCGCGTGCTTGTCGCTGTTGGAGTTGGATATGGAGATATCGGACTGGCTCGACCTCTATGGCGACGGTATGAACGAGAGCCTCTCGCCCCTGCGCCAGACATATATCGACCTCGAACGTCTCTACTTCGTCTATGAAGAGCCTACCTACCGCGATATCTTGGAGCTGTGCCTGCTGCCGTTTGCGTGTCAGATATTCCAGTCCGGCGGAGCGTTGCATCTGCGCCGTGCGGTGTCGCTCTATCAGAGCGCACGTCCTGTGACCTTTTTCGATATCGGCACGGAGTTCCCCACGGGCATCGTTATCACCGACGAACGGAACACGCACCTCGTGGCGGAGCGAGGTGTGAATGTGGTTACTTCGTCGGGTCGCGATGTCGTGGACGATATGTGGAGCAGCGGCATCTATGTTATGGGCGACGGGACATTGGATATCGTTCCGGCACTTCGCAAGGTTACCGTCGATGTCAGGAACAAGAGTCTGGGCAACCTCGCCGTGCCGTTGGGATTCTTCAATGTTGAGGCTTGGAGCGACCCCTACGGCTTTATCGATATCTCCGACGAAGGTGATGCCCTCTGCTTCACGGGCGATGACGACCGCAAGAACTCGACGGTAATAACGGCTGGCAAGGATGTCGAGCAGTGCAACTACCCGTTAATTTGGGAGTTTATGCTCCGCACATATCATCGAGAGTGGAGTGCGTACACCTTTTCGCAGCCCTCGAACAACTATTCCGTCTCTGTCCACTACGGTGTCAAGGTTACGGGGGCAGGGGCGACCTACTACCTCGCGGAGTCGGGCGACTGGTCGCAGAGCGAGACCGACATCGTCTCGGAGGTCAAGACGGGCAATGAGCAGAGCATCAAGATTGAGATTAACGGCATCCCGTGCGACGGCAAGTGGCAGTTCTATATCCGCCAGACGCTCATCGGCAAGGTTACACGCTATGATTCCAACCGCGGCAGCACCTCGTCGGGACATTTAGAGAACGCGACATTCTCGGCTATGAGCCTCACCATCGATGCCGGCGACATCTATGAGAAAGGGCTTAACTACGAGTCGCTCATAAACCCTGCGAACAACTCGGATATGAGCATCATTCTTCCGGTGAGCGATATCCCGGCAATCCCCAACGACCGCCTGCTCTACGCCCTCTACTTCCTGACTGCCGACGGCAACCCGACACGGCTGTGGCACACGAGGGGCAAGAGCGACTACGACACCCTTATCGGGCATATCGTTCAGGGGGCGTTGAGGTATAAACAGCAGCCGAGCAAGCGGCTCACGGGAGAAATCTTTACCAATGCCCATCTGGATATGAACACGGTGCTCAAAGACGAGAAGTTTTTAGGTGCTGCCTACTCGGTCAACTCTATCGAGATGGATGCCCTGACCGATGTGAGCAACTGCGAACTTACGGAGATGCCGCGAATGATAACCGCGGAGCATCCGGCTGACGGCGACGACTGCATCAAGGTTGTGGACATAAACTTCACGATACGCAAGATTGTCCGCTGTATGGATTTTCTGCTCATTCAGAGTACGGGCCGGCGGCTCTATATCTTCGACACCATCTCACGCTCCCTGCGCGAGATATACTCTTCATCGTATGACTTCGAGATATTCCCGGCAGAGAGAGGCTTTGTGCGTTATGAGCGTCAGGTCTTCTACTACTGCGACCACCGCGGCTCGGTGCTGCGGATGCTCACGGGACAAGCCTCATCGTGGAGCGGCGACTGGGCGACCTACGACGACGGCTATTTTGTGCTGACGATGAAGGGAACGGTTACCAGCAGTGTGACCGGCACACGAACATTCTGCTACCTGTACCGTCCGGAGGTCAAGGTGTCGAACGAAGGCTCGACATTCAGACGCGGTCGTGATTATACGGAGATATATGGCAATACGCCTCTCTTCATTAAGACCGACAACGCGATAGTCGTCAATACAGGTACGACCTCGGCATTCAGCGACAAGCGGTTTCATCAGTTCGCGGTGTTTAAGAAGTTGGAGGACTACTATTCGATTGTCAGCATCTCGGACAACTACATCATTGCCAATGCCGACGATATGTCGTGGTTTTTCCGTCGCACTTCGGTTACTGACTATACGCTTGTCGAGCGCATCGGTCGCCATACCTACCATTGCGACCATACGCTCTCGGAGGTGGCCATATGCTACGACACGCCCTTTGTATGGGATATACGGTCACAGCGGCTTACGAGCATTATGAATATGGAGGGGGCGGCAGAGAATATTATGGGGCTATACTACATCTACGGCGAACTCTACATCGTGCGCGAGTCGGCAATCCACAAATACATACCTCAAACCTAAATTTTAGCCATATGGAGACAGTGAGCCTTATACTGAATTTTGTGCTTGCAAGCGGACTTGCCGGCACGCTGATATTCTTCAACAGCAAGAAGCGCAAGGAGGCTGCGGAGGCTGACAGCGCGGAGTTGCAGAACACCGAAAAGGTGGTGGCCATACAAGCCGAGCAGATCACACGCCTCGACGGTCGTGTCGAGAAGTTGGAGGAGAAGGTCTCTAAATTAGAGATTATCATCGAGGAGAAAGACGTGCAGCTCGAATGCGACCGCATCATCATTCGTCAGGCGTATAAATGCCCTACACCGCCGGAGGAGTGTCCCGTGCTTGCCAAGCGCAGGGAGTTGGACGAGATACGAAGACGCAAGTTGAACCCTAAAATCGAAAACTATGAAAAATAAGACTTTACCCAGAGGTTTAAGGAATTGTAATCCGGGCAATATCCGACAGTCGAAGACCCGCTACTTGGGCGAGGTGCAGCCGTCGAGGGATAGTGCCTTCAAGGAGTTTCAGTCGATAGACTACGGCTATCGTGCTATGTTCGTGCTTTTGGAGCACTACCATAAGGCGTGTGGTCTGAAGAGCATCCGCCAGATTATATCACGCTATGCACCGCCGTCGGAGAACAACACCCAAGCCTACATCAATCAGGTCGCCGCCGCCTGCTTCCGCTCGGCGGACGAGCAGATAGACATTGCCAACCGCGAGGAGATGGTCTTGATTGTCTCGACTATGTCCCGCATAGAGAATGGCGTTGCCGCCAACGTTGAGGATGTCTTGCGCGGATGGAATCTCTATCAACGATGCAGACCCTAACCTCCTAATTCGAAAAACCTATGTCCAGACGCATTGCCGACCTGCTTATAAAAATCGGAGCAGACTCCTACGAGTTTCAGCAAAAGGCTCGTCAGGTGGAGAGCGGACTTTCGTCGCTCGAGAAGAAGCTGACTTCGGTCGGCAAATCTCTGTCGTTGAAGGTTACCGCTCCACTGGCGGCATTGGGCGGCGTGTCTCTGCATCTTGCCGATGTGCAGGCGAAGTCGGAGGCGAAGGTTCAGCAGGCGTTGAAAGCGACCAACTATGCTGTGGGGCTGAACTTCCGCCAGCTTACCGACTACGCCTCGCAGTTGCAGGGCAAAACTCTCTTCGGTGATGAGACAATACTGGGCGACGCCACGGCTCGTCTGCTTGCCTTTACCAACATCACGGGAGAGAACTTCAAGCGCACACAGGCGTTGGCACTCGACTTGGCGACGGCGATGGATATGGACTTGGCGTCGGCATCGATGCAGTTGGGCAAGGCGTTGAACGACCCTGCCACGAAACTAACCTCGCTTGCCCGTGCCGGCATAACATTCTCGGAGGAGCAGACGGAGGTGATAAAGAAACTCGCCGAGACGGGAGATGTCGCCAAGGCGCAGGCAATGATTCTCGATGAGTTGGAGCGCAAGTTCGGCGGGCAGGCAGAGGCGGCGGCGAAGACGGGGTTGGGTGCAGTGCAACAACTCAAAAATGCGTGGGGAGACTTTCTCGAACAGATAGGTGCGGCGATGATGCCGGCGGTAACGAAACTTGCGCAGGGGCTGTCAAAGGTCGTGGCGGTGTTGCAGAGTATGTCTCCGGCATTGCTGCGAACGATAATCGCTGTTGCGGGTGTTGCGGCAGCCATCGGCCCGCTGGCAATGGGCATAGGGAGCATTATCAAGATTCTGCCGTTGCTCTCGGCGGGATTTACGGCTCTGCTCTCTCCCGTAGGGTTGATTATGACGGCGGTGATTGCTCTGGGTGCGGCATTCGCGTATGCCCGTGTTCAGAAGCAGAAGATGATCGACGAGATGGCAGACTCCTCGTCATTGGAAGAGCTCGAAAGCAAACTGCAAGAGAATATAACCAAACAAAAGGAGGTAATCGCCAATTCGACCAAGAACCGAATAGTCCCCAATATGGGAGGACTTGTTGCGGGGTTTACCATTCAGAAGATTCCCGATCCCGCTCAACTCAATCCTCTGCGCAAGGAGTATGAACTGCTGACCGAAGCCATTGCCAAGAAGCGCGAGGAGGAGAAAAAAGCCGCCGATGCGCAGGCAGAGATGGACAAGATGATGGAGGCTGCTCGGGCGCAGACCGAGGAGTTGATGAAGTCTGTATCCCGAAGCAATGACGAGACCTCGCAGAGTGTGGGATTGATCGGAAAGTTGCAGGCGCAAATCGAGGCTTTGGAGAAGAAGAAGCTGCTGCCCGAATCGACCGTCGAGGATATTGCCGCCTGCAATGAGGAGATAAACCGTCTCAAGGAGGAGCTGACGCGCCTGCAAAACATCACGCCCGACCAGCTCACCATAAAGAAAAAGGATATCGGGCCGATACTGCCTGCCGACTTCGAGATTGAGTTCCCCGCTCCGAAGTTGAAGACAGCGGACTTGACTCCCATAGCCTCCGAGTACAGAGAGCGTATGCAACAGCTCTTTGGTGCGGTGCGCGAGGGTTTGTACGGCTGGGCTGATGACACGAGCGGTTATCTGCAAAAGAATCTCTCGGAGACCGTCGCCATAGTGGACAACTATACGACAGCCCTGACCAATAAAGGGTGGAGCTTCTCGGCGGCACTCGAAAAGGTCTCACATACGGTGGCGGATACTATGCGCCGCTTCGACCGGCAGGTGTCGCAGTTTCTGGCGGAGAGCATAACAGCAGCGGCAGAGGCTATCGGGCAGATTATTGCCGGCGACCTCGGATTCGGCGGCCTGCTGAAAGCGGTGCTGACGCAGTTTGCCAACTTCCTCAAGCAGATAGGCTCACAGCTCATCGAGTTCGGTGTGATGATTATCGCCTTCAAGTCGGCATTGAAATCGGTGCTGGCGAATCCGTGGGCGGCCATAGCAGTCGGTGCGGCTATGGTGGCTGCGGCGGCGATTATGACGGCACTCATAAACAAGAGTGCCAAGGACAACGCTCCGGCACTGGCGGAGGGCGGTCTTGCCTATGGTCCGACATATGCTATGGTTGGTGACAACCCCAATGCGAATGTCGATCCGGAGGTTATCGCTCCGCTTTCGAAGTTGCAGGCTATGCTGCCAGCGGGCGGCGGTGCACAGCAGGTAAAGGTAACCCTCGGCGGTCAGCTGACTGCCAAGGGTCGCGATTTGGTCTATGTTCTCGGCAAGGAGAACTTCAAGACCGAAGTGTTGGGAGGATAGCATTACGCTCCCGTACCATCTTTTTTTCTATTAGTTCTTTGTCTATTGTATGGCACAATGTAGAAACCTGTTCTATTGCTTTAGATGAAATCTCATAGTTTAATGGTAATTTTTTATCTTTGGGAATATTTATCTTATTTTGAGATATAATTATGAAATTTTCATCTGCTTTTGACCGATTGTGTATAATGAGATGCCTCATTTCTAAATATAACAAAGCATCCTTTTTAATGTCGTCATCAATATTTATTTTTGTATATGCAAGTATTCTTTCTAATAATTTTGGGGTGCTTTGTTCGTTCTCAAATCTT
>JAFLRT010000067.1 GCA_022511295.1 Alistipes sp.
GGACAATACGGGATACTGGTTCGGCATACAGGGCAACAACATCAACTGTATCACCTCCACGGGACCCGTATACAGTGTCCGCTGCGTGCGCGACATTACCGACGAGGAGTGGACTGGAGCCAATTAGCACCCCGACGGCCGAAAAAATAATGCAAAACATATTGTCATTTCGGAAAATATGGTTACATTTGCAGGCTCGATTGCCCCGAAAGGGGGAGCGTTAACCGATTAATTAACTAAAAATTAAAAGCAAATGGCTGTTAAAATTCGTCTGGCACGTCATGGTAAGAAGGGCTACGCCTTCTATCACATCGTTGCCGCAGATAGCAGAGCGCCACGTGATGGTAAATTCATCGAAAAGTTGGGTACTTACAACCCCAATACGAATCCTGCTACGATCGATTTGAACTTCGAAAGAGCTCTCGATTGGTTACAAAAAGGCGCACAACCTACCGATACCTGTCGGGCAATTCTCTCGTACAAAGGCGTTCTCTACAAGAAACATCTCCTCGGAGGTGTAGCCAAAGGCGCTTTCTCGGAAAGCGACGCCGAAGCCAAGTTCAACAAATGGCTCCAGGAAAAAGAGGCCAAGGTAAACGCCAAGATTAACAAAATCGACACCGAGGCTAAAGCCGCAGCCAAAAGCCGTCTGGCAGCTGAAACAAAAGTAAACGACGAGCGCGCAAAGGCTATCGCCGAAAAATTGGCTGCTGCTCAGGCTCAGCCCGCAGAGGAGAGCGCCGACGAGGAGGCTCCCGCAGCAGAGCAGAGCGAAGAGTAAAAGCAAGGCGCTGCGAGGTTTGCTTGAAAACCTTTACCACGACAAATCCCTGCGGCCAAAACCGCAGGGGTTTGTATTTTTATAACTCTGCACACCATCAAAAACCATATTATGGAGAGAGTTGCTCGCATATCCAAACTGTTCGGCACGGAAGGGGGAGTGCTTATAAATCTATACAACTCCTTCCCCGAGGATTTTACGCCAGACACTACCCCGCTATTCGTTATGGCGGACAATCTTGCCGTACCTCTGTGGTGCGACCGCTTTGAGTGGCACGGGGCAAACGGCGCATTCGTCATATTTGCGGATTTGGATACGCCGCAGCGCATAAGCGAATTCCTCGGCGCTGAACTATATATGGACAACGGCGATGATGAGAGTGGCGATGACGAATTTATGCTCGAAGACCTTGTGGGATTCGCCGCTGAGGCAAACGGATTGCAGGGTACAATCACCGACTATTATGACAGTGATGTAAATCCTCTGTTCGAGGCGGAATTGGGTGGTAAAAGCGTATTGATACCCGCTGCCGAGGAGTTTATTGCAGGTATAGATTTCGATATGCGCAAAATAAAGTTTGTGCTGCCCGAGGGATTAACTGATTTATAGGCATAGAGTATGGCGGAACGTGTAGTAATAGGACTTTCGGGCGGTGTGGATTCATCGGTAGCGGCATATCTGCTCAAGCAGCATGGCTACGATGTCGTGGGGCTGTTTATGATAAACTGGCACGACACCGCAGGCAAACTCGAGGGTGAATGTACGGCGCAGGATGACAGGCTCTTTGCAGAGATGGTGGCAAAGAGGCTCGATATACCGCTGCATATAACAGACCTCTCGCATGAGTATCGTCGCAGGGTTGTCGACTATATGTTTTCAGAGTACGAACATGGACGCACACCCAATCCCGATGTGCTGTGCAACCGTGAGATAAAGTTCGACGCCTTTCTTAAAGAGGCGCTCAAACTCGGTGCAGACTATGTGGCTACGGGGCATTACTGCCGCAAAGAGCAGGTGCAGGTCGGCGGTAAAACCATATATCGTCTGCTGGCAGGCGCTGACAAGAACAAAGACCAGAGTTATTTTCTGTGTCAACTCTCGCAGGAGCAACTGCGTTATGCTCTCTTTCCAATAGGCGAACTCGAAAAGCCCGAAGTGAGACGCATAGCCGAGGAGCAAAAACTCGCAACGGCAAAGCGCAAGGATTCGCAAGGTATATGTTTCGTCGGCAAGGTAGACCTGCCTGTATTCCTTCAGCAGAAACTTGCGGCGAAAAAGGGCAATGTGCATGAGATACTGCCTTCGTGGCGCGGTTATTCACGACAGGTGGCGGATAATGACCTGCAGATGCTCGCCGAGCCGTATCGCTACACGGTGCGCGACGGAAAGAAGATTGGCGAGCATGGCGGCGCACACTTTTACACCATAGGTCAGCGCAAAGGTCTCGGTATAGGCGGTCGCAAAGAGTCGCTCTTCATCATCGCGACCGACGTGGAGCAAAATGTGATATATGTAGGCGAAGGCGATGCGCATCCGGGTCTGTATCGCCGTGCGCTGAAGATTGAGCCGCAGGATATTCACTGGATAGACCCCTCGATGAAGATGCGCATAGGTGAGCAGAGGCGTTTTGCCGTGAGAATTCGCTATCGTCAGCCGTTGCAGAGTGCCACACTCTTTATGCGCGAGGATGGTGCCTATATCCTCTTTGACGAGCCGCAGAGAGGTATAGCCGCAGGGCAGTTCGCAGCCTGGTATGACGGCGAGATACTTGTCGGTTCGGGAATAATAGACAAATAGAGAGACAGCAAAACAAACTACGCGAATGATGTTCCGGCGCACTGCTTATATGGTATTTGCACTCCTGACGGTCATAATTGCCATGCAGGCAAAGGCACAGGACTCATTCGGTTTCGCATATTACGATATAGACAAACTATACGACACTGTCCCGTCGGTATTCTACAATGATGAGGCGTATACTCCGCAGGGACGCCTTAAGTGGAACGCAGAGCGGTATCGTCGCAAGGTTGAAGCCGCAGCCGCCATAATAGACTCGATGGCAATGCCGGTAACGGCGCTCTTCGGCGCAGAGAATGAACAGGTGGTACGTGATATAGTCTCATGTTGCAAAAGGGACTACTCATATATTCACCGCACGTCAGACCGATTGGACGGTCTCGATTTCGCCCTGCTGTATTACGGCGACCTCATCATGCCCCTGCGTACGTATAGCGGGAGAAATCATCTGCTAGTGGAGACTCAGACAGCGGACGGCAAGGCGGTGGCGATAATTTTATCGAAAAGGGCGGCAAATATAGACGACCTGACGGCAGAGATTCTTGAAGCCGACGAGACGGCAACCATAATCGTCGCAGGAGAGTTTGACGGCACAAACCTTGAGCCGTTCGGAATAATCGATATGTTTTGCGACGAAGAGGCGGCAGGTCGCGGCAACGTACTCTACCGCGAGGGCTGGAGAGCCGCAGACCGCATAGCGGTAACGGCCGGAAGATGCGGACGCATCGGGATATATGCGCGCAGGTGGCTCCTGGACAGTCGCGGAGCGCCTAAACCGACATACAACAGGTACACCTATATCGGTGGCGCAGGAGGTCGGCTGCCGGTATGGTGCGAGATAAAATTTATCAAATAGCGGGCTTTTGAAGAAAAACGTGAAAAATTAAGAAAAAAATATTATCTTTGTAGATGCAACAGGAAATCATATCGCGATTATTAAACATATAATTATAAATCAGTTATTTATGGCAAACGTAAAACGAGTCTACACATTCGGTAACAAACAGGCCGAAGGAAACGGAAAAATGCGTGAGCTGCTTGGCGGCAAAGGCGCAAACCTCGCCGAGATGAATCTCATAGGAATACCCGTTCCCCCGGGCTTCACCATAACTACCGAAGTCTGCACGGAATACTACTCGCACGGCAAAAACGCAGTTATCGAGATGCTGCGTCCTGACGTGGAGAAAGCGATGAAAAATATAGAGACCCTTACGGGTATGAAGTTCGGCGACAAAGAGATGCCGCTGCTCGTATCGGTTCGCTCCGGCGCACGCGCGTCGATGCCGGGTATGATGGACACCATCCTCAACCTCGGTATGAACGATGAGGCTGTGGAGGCTGTCGCACGACGCACAGGCAATCCCCGTTTCGCATGGGACTCCTACCGTCGTTTCGTACAGATGTACGGCGACGTGGTTCTCGGCATGAAACCCGTATCGAAAGAGGACCACGACCCATTCGAAGTGCTTATCGAAACTCAGAAAGAGAAGCGCGGCGTGAAGATGGATACCGACCTTACAACCGACGACCTCAAGGAACTTGTTGCCGCTTTCAAGGCCGCTATCAAAAAGCAGACAGGCAGCGACTTCCCAACGAATCCCTGGGACCAGCTCTGGGGTGCCGTATGCGCCGTGTTCGGTTCATGGATGAACGAACGCGCAATACTCTACCGCCAACTCAACAATATCCCCGCAGAGTGGGGAACGGCCGTAACCGTACAGGCTATGGTATTCGGCAACATGGGCAACAACTCGGCAACGGGTGTGGCATTCTCGCGTGATGCCGCAACCGGTGAGAACATATTCAACGGCGAGTATCTCGTAAATGCACAGGGCGAGGACGTCGTTGCAGGTATTCGCACGCCCCAACAGATTACTGTCGAGGGTTCGAAGCGTTGGGCTGCCGCTCAAAACATTTCCGAGGAGGAGCGCAAGAGCAAATATCCCTCGCTCGAGGAGGTTATGCCCGATGTATACAAGGAACTGAACGACATCCAGCACCACTTGGAGCAGTATTTCACCGATATGCAGGATATCGAGTTTACCATTCAGGACGGCAAGTTGTGGATGCTCCAGTGCCGCAACGGCAAGCGTACCGGTGCCGCAATGGTGAAAATAGCAATGGATATGCTCCACGAGGGTCTTATCGACGAAAAGACAGCCGTACTGCGCTGCGAACCCGAGAAACTCGATGAGTTGCTCCACCCTGTATTCGACAAGGAGGCTATCAAGAACGCAACCGTGATTACGAAGGGACTGCCTGCATCTCCGGGTGCCGCTACGGGTCCCGTAGTATTCTTCGCAGACGATGCTGAAAAAATCTTCAATGAGCGCGGCCTGAAGGCTGTCTTAGTTCGTATCGAGACCTCGCCGGAGGATTTGAAGGGTATGCTCGACGCCGCAGGTATTCTTACGGCACGCGGAGGTATGACCTCGCACGCAGCCGTTGTGGCTCGCGGTATGGGCAAGTGCTGTGTATCGGGTGCAGGCGAACTTGAGATAGATTACAAGGCACGCACCATAAAGGTAAACGGCCACACCATAAAGGAGGGCGACTGGATTTCGCTTAACGGTACAACCGGTGAGGTATATCTCGGTCAGGTGGCAACGAAAGAGCCTCCTATCGACGGCAATTTCGCCGAACTGATGAACCTCACATCGAAATATGCAAAACTGAAGGTTCGCGCAAATGCAGATACGCCTCGCGATGCAGAGCAGGCATTCGCATTCGGCGCCGAGGGTATCGGTCTTTGCCGCACGGAGCATATGTTCTTCGAGGGCGACCGTATCAAGGCTATCCGTGAGATGATTCTCGCATCGGATGAGGCTGGCCGTCGCGTAGCACTTGCAAAACTGCTGCCTATGCAGCGCGGCGACTTCGAGGGTCTGTTCAAGGTGATGAACGGCTATCCGGTTATCGTGCGTCTGCTCGACCCGCCCTTGCATGAGTTCGTACCTCACACTCTGAAGGAGCAGGAGGTTATGGCTGAAGAGATGAATATCCCCGTCAAGGATGTTATCGCCAAGGTAGAGGCTCTCCACGAGCAGAACCCGATGCTCGGTCATCGCGGCTGCCGTCTGGGCAACACCTATCCCGAGATTACCGAGATGCAGACACGTGCCATCATCGAGGCGGCAATGAATGTCAAGGCTGCCGGTACGCCCGTCAAGGTTGAGATTATGGTGCCGTTGGTAGGTAACCACAAGGAGTTGCGTTATCAGAAGAATGTTATAGACCGCACCGCAGAGGAGGTATTCTCAGAGCGCAACGACAAGATAGATTACCTGGTAGGTACTATGATTGAAGTGCCGCGTGCAGCCGTTACGGCCAACCAGATTGCCGAGGTTGCAGAGTTCTTCTCATTCGGTACCAACGACCTTACGCAGATGACGCTCGGCTTCTCACGCGACGATATAGGCAAATTCCTGCCCGAGTATCTGAAGAAGAATATTCTGAAGGCAGACCCCTTCAAGATTCTCGACCGCAACGGTGTGGGTCAGCTCATACGCGAGGCCGTGATGAAGGGTCGTTCGACACGTCTCGACCTGAAGTGCGGTATCTGCGGCGAACACGGCGGCGAGCCTTCGTCGGTAGAGTTCTGCCACTACGCAGGTCTGAACTATGTCAGCTGCTCACCCTATCGAGTGCCTATCGCACGTCTGGCGGCGGCCCAGGCTGCTTTGAAAGAGAAGTAGTAGATTGCAATTATGACTTTTCGGTCGGCAGGCTTTTAGGGTCTGCCGACCTTTTTTTTAAGGTATCAACTTTATCAGCAGGCAAACAGAAAGCGGTCCAAAGGTCGGTTAATGAGCGATTGGTGTGTCATTTCGAGCGGGGAGAGCAGCGGTCACAGTCAGAAATATGGTACAGGGGTCGTATAGATGACTCTCATC
>JAFLRT010000068.1 GCA_022511295.1 Alistipes sp.
GGCAGCGACTTGAAATACCATATATGCACCACAGGTACCACAAGTTCGATGTGGCCCATACGCTCACGGCGAACCTTCTTTTCTGTAACCTCCACACCGCATCGGTCGCAGACGATACCCTTGTAACGGATTCTCTTGTACTTGCCGCAATGGCACTCATAGTCCTTTACAGGACCGAAGATGCGCTCGCAGAACAGACCGTCGCGTTCGGGTTTGTATGTGCGGTAGTTGATGGTTTCGGGTTTAAGCACCTCGCCGCTCGACTGCGCCTTAATCTCTTCGGGCGAAGCCAGACCGATGGTGATGCTGTTGTAACCGCCGTTTGTCGTTTTGTTATCTTTATTGATTGGCATAATCTTATTCAGTTTATCAGTTTCTTACCAGCCTTGCCTATTCGAGTTTTACCGAGAGAGCCAGACCGCGCAACTCATGCAGCAGCACGTTCATTGCCTCGGGGATACCGGGTTTCGGCAGATTGTCGCCCTTGACGATAGCCTCGTATGCCTTAGCACGGCCCATAACGTCGTCGGACTTGATAGTCAGAATCTCCTGAAGTATGTTTGCTGCACCGAAGCCCTCGAGAGCCCACACCTCCATCTCACCGAAACGCTGACCACCGAACTGGGCTTTACCACCCAATGGCTGCTGCGTGATGAGCGAGTACGGACCTATCGAACGGGCGTGCATCTTGTCGTCTATCATGTGACCCAACTTGAGCATATAAATCACACCCACCGTAGCCGGCTGGTCGAAGCGTTCACCCGTACCTCCGTCATAGAGATAGGTACGTCCGCTGCGAGGCACTCCCGCCTTGGCCGTGTACTCGTTAATCTGCTCGAGCGAAGCACCGTCGAAGATAGGCGTAGCGAACTTCAGACCCAGTTCGCGACCGGCCCAACCCAAGACAGTCTCGTAAATCTGTCCGAGGTTCATTCGCGAAGGCACACCCAGAGGGTTCAGACAGATATCGACGATTGTACCATCATCGAGGAACGGCATATCCTCGTCGCGCACAACCTTGGCAACGATACCCTTGTTACCGTGACGACCTGCCATCTTATCACCCACCTTGAGTTTGCGCTTCTTGGCGATATAGACTTTGGCCATCTGAATAACACCGGTCTGAGGCAACTCATCTCCATTCGAGAGATTGTATTTCTCGCGCTTGATGACTGCATCGGCCTTCTTCCACTCTATAACATAGTTGTTGATAGTGGTCTCAATAAGCGAGTTAAGATGCTCGTCCGAAGTCCAGTGGCAGGGACCGAGGTTAAGATAACCCGAAGCGATACCTGTCTTCTCATCCATCGTCGAGCGCGAAATCTCATCCAACAACTTCTGCGAGAACTTCACACCCGAAGCGCAAAGTTCCGTTCCGAAGTAATCGTTGATATGAGCAACAGTCTTGCCCTGAACGAGAGTCCATAGTTTGGATACCAGACGCTTGGTAAGCGCTGCTATCTCCTCTGCGAACTTCTTGTCTATATTTTCGAGTTGCTGTTTCTCGCTGTTGCGGTTCTTCTTGCCCTCCTTGCCTGCACGGCTGTAAAGTTTGGTATCGATAACGACACCGTGCAGCGACGGCTGAGCCTTGAGCGACGCATCCTTGACATCGCCGGCCTTGTCGCCGAAGATTGCACGCAACAATTTCTCCTCGGGCGAAGGGTCGCTCTCACCCTTGGGGGTAATCTTACCTATAAGTATATCACCCGGCTTGACATTGGCACCGATACGTATGATACCGTTCGAATCGAGGTCTTTGGTTGCATCCTCACTCACGTTGGGGATATCGGAAGTAAGTTCCTCGACACCGCGCTTGGTATCGCGCACCTCCATTATATACTCATCGACGTGTACCGACGTGAAGATATCCTCACGCTGTATACGCTCCGAGATAACGATTGCATCCTCGAAGTTGTAACCTTTCCAGGGCATGAACGCCACCTTGAGGTTGCGTCCCAGTGCCAACTCGCCGTTCTGCGTCGAGTAGCCCTCAGTAAGAATCTGACCTTTGGTAACTCTGTCGCCGGTCAAAACCGTAGGCTTGAGCGTAATGGACGTATTCTGGTTGGTCTTGCGGTAGCGCGGCAGTTCGTATACCGTAACCTCGGGAGCAAATGAGCATATAACCTCCTCCTCGGTGCGGTCATACTTTATTTTAATCTGCGTTGCATCGGCAAAGACGACATCACCATCACCCTCGGCAACAATCTGTATACGGCTGTCCGAAATCATATCTTTCTCGATACCCGTACCGACAATAGGAGCCTCGCACGTAATCAGAGGCACTGCCTGACGCATCATGTTCGAACCCATCAGCGCACGGTTCGCGTCGTCATGCTCGAGGAATGGAATCAAACTTGCCGCAATCGAAGCAATCTGGTTGGGCGCAACGTCCATAAGGTCTACCTGTCCGGCATTTACAACAGGGAAGTCAGCACCCTCACGAGCCTTGATACGGTCAGGTTGCAGGAAGTGGCCCTTGTCATCGACAGGAACGTTGGACTGCGCAACGACTTTACCCTCCTCCTCCTCGGCCGAGTAGTATTTGATATGCGAGTTGTCCATATCTATCACTCCGTCAGTTACCGTGCGGTATGGCGTTTCGATGAAGCCCATATCCGAAATCTTGGCATAGACGCAGAGCGACGATATAAGACCGATGTTGGGACCTTCAGGCGACTCGATAGGACAAAGACGACCGTAGTGCGTGTAGTGTACGTCTCGCACCTCGAATCCTGCACGGTCTCGCGACAGACCGCCGGGACCCAATGCCGACAGACGACGCTTGTGCGTTATCTCGGCCAAAGGATTTATCTGGTCCATGAACTGCGACAGCTGCGAGGTGCCGAAGAAGGAGTTGATAACGCTCGACAGAGTCTTGGCGTTAATAAGGTCTACGGGCGTAAATACCTCATTGTCGCGAACATTCATTCTCTCGCGGATGGTTCTTGCCATACGCACGAAACCAACCGAGAACTGGTTCGACAACTGTTCGCCGACCGTGCGTACACGACGGTTGGACAGGTGGTCGATATCGTCTACATCAGCCTTCGAGTTGATAAGCTGAATCAGGTACTTGATTATGGCTATGATATCTTCCCGTGTAAGAGTGCGTATCGCAGGGTCGATATCCAGGTCCAACTTCTTGTTGATACGGTAGCGGCCGACATCTCCCAAATCGTAACGCTTGTCCGAGAAGAAGAGTTTGTCAATCACGTCGCGAGCCGTAGCCTCATCGGGCGGCTCCGAAGCGCGCAACTGCCTGTAGATATATACCACAGCGTCCTTTTCGGAGTCGCATGGGTCTTTATGCAGTGTATTGTATATAATAGAGAAGTCAGTTCCCGACGGATTCTCCTTATGCAGCAGAATCGTCTTGGCACCGCTCTCCAAAATCTGTTCGATATGCTCCTCTTCGAGAGCCGTTTCACGGTCTACGATGACCTTCTTGCGCTCGATAGACATCACCTCACCCGTATCCTCATCCACAAAGTCCTCGAACCATGTGGTAAGAACACGCGCCGCAAGTTTGCGGCCTATATACTTTTTGAGATTTGTCTTTGATACCTTTATCTCGTCCGCGAGGTCGAAAATCTCCAGAATATGACGGTCGTCTTCAAAACCAATCGCACGCAGAAGCGTCGTTACGGGCAACTTCTTTTTGCGGTCGATGTAGGCGTACATCACATTGTTGATATCCGTAGCGAACTCAATCCACGAACCCTTGAAGGGGATAATACGTGCTGAATAGAGTTTTGTGCCGTTGGTATGCATGCTCTGACCGAAGAATACACCCGGTGAACGGTGCAACTGCGATACGATAACTCGCTCGGCGCCGTTGATAACAAACGTACCGCGCTCGGTCATATAGGGAATTGTTCCGAAATAGACATCCTGAACGACTACACCGAAATCCTCATGCTCATCATCCGTGCAATAGAGTTTGAGTTTGGCTTTGAGAGGTACGCTGTAAGTAAGACCTCTCTCCAAACACTCCTCGATGGTATAACGAGGCGGGTCGATGTAGTAGTCTATAAACTCCAGAACGAAGTTGTTTCTTGTATCGGTGATAGGGAAATTCTCCTGGAAAACTTTATAAAGGCCCTCATTTTTACGATTTTCGGCCGTAGTATCCATCTGGAAGAAGTCCCGGAATGATTTAAGCTGAATCTCCAGAAGGTCGGGATAAGGCACTCTGTTCCTGACCGTAGAGAAACTTATTCGTTGTTTTTGTGTTGGTGTGGACATTCTGTCTCCGATTTTGTGTTCAGTTGCAAACTTTCAGTCATCACGCTCGCCTATGCGCGCGAGACGATATTTCGGGATTAAGGCAAGACCTGCTGAGCCGCCGGTACAAAGCAGTACCGTCCTTATCCGCTTAATGCCCTCATTGTAACTATGTTACAATACGAGAGCATAACTTGTCTTACAGGGTCAGGCACAGCTCACACGGCACTCCCGACCTTTAGACCAGAAAAGGCATAGAGCCACCACCCTTTGTGGCAAGCTCTATACCTGAGTTCAGAGTCGCAAAAAATGCGGAACTGCTATTTGAGTTCCACTTCTGCGCCAGCCTCTTCGAGCTGAGCCTTAACAGACTCTGCCTCTTCTTTCGAAACGCCTTCCTTAACAGCCTTGGGTGCGCCGTCAACGAGTGCCTTGGCATCGCCAAGCGAAAGACCAGCGAGGTCCTTAACGACCTTGATAACCTGAAGTTTAGCCTGACCTGCGCTCTTCAGAATAACGTCAAACGAAGTCTTCTCGGCAGCAGCAGCCTCGCCTGCAGCAGCAGGTGCGGCAGCAACTGCAACAGCTGCAGCAGCCGGCTCAATGCCATACTCCTCTTTGAGGATGGTAGCCAATTCATTTACCTCCTTAACTGTCAAATTTACCAATTCTTCAGCCAGTTTCTTTACATCTGCCATAGTTGTATTTTCTTTATTAGTTTTTGTTTTGTTTTCTTTGTGTGTGATTAATTTCTCTCCTCGAGGGCCTTCACGATGCCCGCGATTTTTTGTCCTGCACTACCCTGAAGAGCGGAAATAACGTTCTTCGCAGGCGACTGAAGCAGGGCGATGATATCGCCGATAAGTTCTTCTCTGCTCTTGATATTGCAAAGGGCTTCGAGCTGATTATCGCCGACATATACGCAATCTTCAACGTATGCTGCCTTAAGTACAGGTTTGTCGCTCGTCTTGCGGAACTCCTTGATAAGCACGGCAGGTGCCTTGCCCGTCTGGGAGAACATAATCGAGGTCGAACCCTCCAGCGTCTTCACCAAATCCTCGTCTGCCTTGTTTACGTTCTCCAACGCTTTGGTCAGCAGCGTGTTCTTCACCACCATCAACTTAACGTCGCTTTCGAAGCACTTGCGACGAAGAGCAGCGGTCTGCGAAGCATTGAGTGCTTCGATATTGGTGATGTAGAAGTGAGGATAAGCGTTGAGTTGCTCCACAAGATTGCCGATAACGGCTGCTTTTTCTTCTCTTGTCATAGTTTATCCTCCCTGATTATTTGGTTTCGACTGATTTGGTATCTATCTGCAAGCCCGGACTCATCGTCGTCGAGAGGTATATACTCTTGACATACGTACCCTTGGCTGCCGACGGTTTGAGTTTGATAATCATACCCAGAACCTCTTTCACGTTATCGACAATCTGCTCGGTCGAGAACGATATTTTACCTACCGAGGTGTGTATAATACCGAACTTGTCGACCTTGAAATCGATTTTACCGGCCTTGACATCGCGAACAGCCTTGCCTACCTCCATTGTAACGGTACCCGTTTTGGGGTTGGGCATAAGACCTCTCGGGCCCAGTATACGACCGAGTGCGCCGACCTTACCCATCACATTGGGCGTGCAGATGATAACATCCACATCGGTCCAACCTGTCTTGATTTTATCGACGTATTCGTCCAGACCTACCATATCAGCGCCGGCCTCTTTAGCCTCAGCCTCCTTCTCGGGGGTGCAAAGCACCAATACGCGGACAACCTTGCCCGTACCGTGAGGAAGCGTTACAACACCGCGTACCATCTGATTCGCCTTGCGCGGATCGACACCCAAACGGACATCAACGTCCACCGAAGCGTCGAATTTCGTAAAGGTTATTTCCTTCAGAAGAGCGGCTGCCTCACCCAGTTTGTAGGCTTTGTGAGCATCTACCTTGGAGTAGGCTATTTTTTGATTTTTTGTCAACTTACTCATCTTTGTAACGAATTACATTTCAGGAAATTCACCCACGACGTTGATACCCATGCTGCGAGCCGTACCGGCTACCATACGCATAGCGGATTCGACGGTGAAGCAGTTCATATCCGGCATCTTGTCCTGTGCAATCTCGCGAACCTGATCCCACGTAACCT
>JAFLRT010000069.1 GCA_022511295.1 Alistipes sp.
TAAATATAGTGAGAGTACTCCTGGAGCAGATGCAACGAAGCTGGATCTGGAGACGGCGAATGAGATACTGAATCCCAAAACGGAAGAAGGCGCTCCTGAAGAAGTGACGAAAGCTACAGCAGAAGTGACAATTGATTGGGGTGAGAATGATGAGGATTTCAACACGGAGGCTCCGAAAGCAAAGGTGACGGTATATGTTGCTACCAATGATGACGCTGAAGGCTGGGGCTACTACTGCTACTACTTCTACTGGAACCGCCACAACGACAACCTCAAGTCGGGCGAGATGGGACGTATGGAGTTCGCAACCGTGCGCAACAACGTCTACAAACTCTCGGTTACCAAAATCGGCCAGCTCGGTCACCCGCGCAACCCGAAGAATGACCCCGATCCGGTTATCCCCGAAGACCCCGATGAGGACCCGACTCACTACATACAGGTACAGGTAGAGGTTCTGCCGTGGGTTGTTCGCGTAAACAATATCGAATTCTAAGAATCGAACAAACTCTCATGAACATGAGATTGAATAGCATCAAACTCAGCACCATGCCGTGGAGGGGAGTCGCAAGACTCCCCCTCCTCGGGGTGTTGTGCTTCGCAATGGGATTCATCTCATGCGAACCCATCTTCGACAAAGCACCCGACTGCCGGCTCGGCGTCTCGCTGCGTTTTGTCTACGACTACCACATGGAGCCCGGCGCAAACGCATTCCATTCCAATGTCGACTGCGTGAACGTCCTCATCTTCGACAGCGACTACAACTTCATAGGACAACAGAGCGAATCGCGCGATGTGCTGCGCGACGAAAACTACCGCATGGAACTGCTGCTCGACGAGGGAGATTATCATCTGGTCGTCTACGGAGGTCTGGATTGCGACAAATCGGCATTCACCTTCTCGCCCGACTGGCTCACACGCTCCGCCGCACCGCAAACCCGCGACGACATACGCGTGACTCTGCCGCTGACCGACGGCGTATCCGAAGCCCAGCTCCACGATATCGAAAAACACACCGGCGGCCTCTTCTACGGCATACAGGACATCTCGCTCACCGAACACGACTATGCACTCGAACTGCGCGAGGTTACAGTGCCCATGATGAAGGACACCAACAACATTCAGGTCGTACTCCAGCAGATAAGCGCTCCTTATCAAATCGACATCAAGGATTACGACATACGAATCATCGACGACAACTTCGTCCTCGATGGCTACAACAACCCCGTACACATCGCTACGGATGATTTCCAGCCCGTCTACAAGCCCTATGCCACCTATAACCGCGTGACGGGCTACGTGGAAGCGGGTCGCGAAGGCACGCTCGCCGAAGAGGACAACGACCGCCAGGTGCAGGTCGCCTGCGCCGAGTTCTCGACCTCGCGACTCTTCTTCGACCATCTGCCGACGGCATACCTCGTCGTCACGACACGACCCGCAGACGAAGAGAACGGAACCCCGACGGAAATCATCAGACTGCCGCTCATAGAGTACCTCGCCATGATTCGCGGCTATGGCGACAGCTGGATTAAGGACGACCAGGAGTTCCTCGACCGACAGAGCCGCTGGAGCATGATATTCTTCCTGCAGCGCAACACGTGGGCCAGTGCACGCATAGCGGTCAACTGGTGGACCGTGCGCGTGAACGAAATAGTTCTGGATTACTAAAAATCCCATTACGCGGAGATGCAACTCAGATGCCTCATAACCAGATTGCTGCCGCAAGCACTCGTCGCCATGCTTGTCCTCGCTTCGTGCATCGAGGACAAGATTGACGACAATTTCGACATGGCAGACAATCAGGGCACTCCGCAACAGAATCAGTACGTCATCGCCCTCGACATACAGTCCGCCGGAGGCACCGCAACGCGCGCAAGCCATGCCGACGAAGATTTGGGCAACGCCAAGGACGGCGATTTAATCTACGGTTCGGAGGAGGAGCACGAGCTTATCGGTCCGACCGGAAATTACCTCTTTCTCTTCGCCAAAGACAAGGACGAGGCGGGCAATGTCATCGAAAGCAGCCCGGAGAAACTTGTCGCCATATCGGACATCCTGCTGCCCAACCACACGCACAATCCCGCGGATAGCGCAGGCAGTGGCGGCGGCGTGAAGGACGATGATGACAATATAAAAGAGAATATCGAGGCCCGCTATGAGTCGCGATTCAAAGTTCCCAGCGAAATCACGCCGACATCATGTCTGGTGCTGCTGAACGGCAAACGCTTTGAGGATGAGAGCGTATTTCGCGGAACGAGCATCACCGCCATCCGCCAAGCCATCGCCGACGGCGCAGAATATGAGGCCAGAGACATTATGAGAATGATGGTCGACAAGGTCGACAAAAATGGCGACCCGCACGTGATTGGCCGCGACCTCGGCGAGGACGGAAAACCCAAATATTTCACCATGTCCAACTCCGTCTATATGGTAAAAGACGATACGGGCAACTCCAAATTGCAGACGGCCGTGCCTATCCCGAAGGATTTAATCCAGGAGGCGGAAAACTTCGACCCGAAAAAGGCCCTGACCATCTACGTCGAGCGCATGGTGGCAAAATTCACTTTCGAGTTGCCGACGATGGAGGCGTTAGACGAGGTCAACGGAGGGTCAACGTATTTACCCATAACTTTATACGAGTTTAAAGATGCCAATCCGCTCTACCTGTTCAGCAATATAGACGAAGAGGGAAGTCTTACCTCGCAGGCTATTCCATGGAAGATTGAGCTGAAGGGTTGGGGTATCAACGGCCTTGAGACCGAGAACTATATCTTCAAAAATCTTTACGAGGATATATCTGCCGAGGGCAATAATCATGTGGATATTCCGAGCGGCTGGAGCGACCCCGTCAACTACCGCACCTATTGGAGCATAGACCGGCACTACTATAACTATAAGGACATCAAATACCCGTGGCAGTACCGCAAAATGTATGACTGGAAGTGGAACTGGGACGACAACGGGACGACGAGGAACGACCGCGAGTACCTCAATTTCAATTATTACGAAAAGCTGGACAAGGACCATGACCTGCAGAACGTGCTGCGCAACTACTCATACAGCGATTTCGAGGGCACGTTGAGCCAGCAGGATTTCAACCGCACGGTCTATGTTCCGGAGAACACCTACGACTACCGCTCCGACCCGGATTTCAGCAAAAATCTGGATGACCGCCCCCACCGTCTGGCCGGCACTCACCTGCTTGTGGGCGCCGTGTTGCTGACGGATATCGAGGGAGAAGAGTTCTTCAGACCGAACGATTTGTTCCGCGACCGCAGCGGTATCTACTACAAATCGGAGGAAGACTGTTTCCATTCGCTGATACATTCGTTTAACCGCTATCTGTCGTCGCAGTCGGCGATGGAGTTCACCTATTATAATTGGGATGATGATACTAAGTCCGACGAGGAGAAGAACGGTCTGCGAATGGCCATCCGCCCTACCGATGCCAACAACAAGAATTTGAAATACAACCTGTGGTATGACGACCAGCCGGTTACGTATAAATCCGATATGAGCGACTACGAGCTGGCGAAAGCGGTCATCAAGGACGGCGACGGCAAGCGTATGCCATGGCCCGACGGAGTGCAATTCAGCATAAAGACCGATAACGGCGAGGCGTTGACGGAGGTCTACAACCCGCGCGCGAACGAAGCCGATACATGGAAGGACAAGTTGCGTACGGATGTCACGGTTGACCAGAATGTTATCAAGTCGTTGATGTATGAGTGGTTAGGTTCGGTCGACCACTTCAACGGAGGCCGCATGTACTACTCCAAGCCGGTGCAGAATACGAAGGAAGGGAGCGGGGACATATTCTACGGCGTGGTCCGCAACGGATGGTATAGATTCGTGCTGAAAGATGTCAAGAGCATCGGAACGTCGGTCGACGACCCCGACCAGCCGATTGTGCCCATCGTGGTCGAGACCCACGACCAGCTGAACGTGAAGATAGAGATTATTCCGTGGCATGAGGTCAGCCACAATGTTCCGATGCTGCCGCCGGGCAAATATTTACAATAGAACTGCGAGCATATGACTAATCGACTCAGATACTGCATATTACTGTTATTCGCGAGCGTTGCGTTCGTGTCGTGCATCTACGAAGATTTCGACATGGAGTGCGAGTATGGCGTTCCGGCGGCTATTACCGACGGATATTCGCTGGCGTTGAACGTCACGCTCGACAAGATGGGCGGCGTGTCGGCCACGCGAGCCGACTACAACCCGATGGAGGAGGTAGAGGACTACGTCAATCCCGAGAAGTTCCGCGTATTGTTTTTCGACAGCCAGTATCGTTTTTTGTTTGAGTCGAAGAGCCGTTGGGTGAAGTTGTTGAGCCAGGATGCGGACAAGACGTCGTGGTTTGTCTCCATTCCCATCTTTTCGTATGGTAACGACGTGAAGTACAACTGGCCGTGGAAGCAAATCCGCGAGGAGCTCACGACCACCGAGAAAAACATAGACCCGCAGAAAGATTGTTTCTATATCGCCATCCTTGCCAACCGCCCCACCATAGAGTGTTTTCCCGACCTCGACAAGACGATGAATGGAACCAAAAACTTCGACAACTCGGGTCCACACTGGTTTCTCGAGAATACGGCGGGATACACAGGCAATAACGGCGATGTGAAGTCGGTGTTCGATTTGCACCACTGCCAATGGGACCCCATATATACAAGCAAGAACACCAAAGATGCAACGCATAGCGGATATTATGAGATAGTTATGGGCATCGACCCGAAACCTGAGACGGTCGACGGCATTAAAAAAGAGTTCCTGATGGGTGCGACATCGTGCTGGGTCGACCACGGGCCGACGATGACCGACGATGGCGTAAAAGACGGCTTCGGGAACAGAACCGCCATCCACCCCTCCAAGGACTACCCTATCCCGATGTATGGCATTCAGCGATTCACGAAGATTCCGGCCGACGCTTGGACCAAGGGTACGCCATTCAACCTGTCCGTGATTCCCCATGTGGAGAATAAAAATGGCGCATATAAAGATTATACCGCCAACATCTCGCTGTTGCGCTCGGTCGTGAAGCTGGAGTTGCGCATCCCCAGAAAGTATCAACAGCCGAAATATGTGGGTTTGACATACTCCAATATCTATGCGCGCTGCGAGCCGATGGATGTTTGGACTCCTACCAACGATATTTGGGAAAAAGAGCACGACAAAGACTGTGAATGGAAAACCATTATGAGCCATGCCCTGATGAGTCAGAATTATAGCGAAACTGGTACGTCGAAGGGAGATTATTGGAATCGATTGTGGTGGTTCTATGGTGCATGGATGGAAACAAATCCGGCGACAGGCAATCCGTGGTGGAATTTCAATACGGACAAGTCTCAAGGCAACGGTTTTAATCCGAACAACAGGAATCATTCGGACAGCCCGAAGATATTTAACCCCTGTATTCAGCGAAACCAGCGTGTGACTTGTACCAATGCAATGGTCGAAGACGATGAATATTACCACTATGTAGTCTACACGGGCGAGCGAAATGTAAACGACCCGTCGGACTTGGCTGCAATCAACAAACAGGGCACGACCATATACTGGTATCTATCCTTTGATGCCGATGATAAAAGAAACCTCTACAATAACGTAAGTACGACGTGGAACCTTACGACTCTGCAGTCCAAACTGCCGACTAATGCGAGAAATAACAATGTGGCCAATTGGACTGTAAATTTCGGTACCGGCACCGTAAATTTAGGAGCCACACTGGAGTATATAAGCGGTACAGGAACCGGCAAATGGGATACGGATAGTGATGGCACTTATATCCAGCCGAATGGTGGTGGAAGCAAGACATCACGCACGTTCAAAATTACAGTTCCGTCCGGAGGCTTGGTTAGAATAAAAGCCAAGTCGGCGAATAATACTGCAACGCGTCAAATTAGTGTAGACCCGGTAAGAAATTCAGCTTACCCGCCACTCACCGTGGGCGGGACTGCGATAGAACTGGAATTTTCGGTGGCAAGGGCAGGCGATGTCTATATATTCCCTACGGATAATCCTATTCGTTTCTACGAGATTGAGTTCTCCAATCCCGTCGCATTCTGTATTCCCATTGGCGATTATACAAATACAGCGACCACCAATCCGCTGATAAATGTCGTGCGAACGGAGTATACACCATTTTTAAAAGAAGAGAAGAAGAATGACCAATACGAGATGAATACGAATGAACATCTGGGCAGTACATATCAAAGAGATGTTCAAAACGGAACCGTAACCACTCAGTACAGGCCCTATCCGTTGCTGCGCAATCATGTCTATACGCTGACTCTCGGCTCGACGACCGGCGACTACTCCACACGCGCCGGCGAAACCAACTTTACGATAACATC
>JAFLRT010000007.1 GCA_022511295.1 Alistipes sp.
GTAATTTGAATGACTAATGTTCGCAACCGAAATACCTGTCGAGAATGTTGATATTGCAACAATTAAAACAAATAACTTTTTCATTTTGTTTAAGTTTTTTTTTAGTTTAATCATGTTTGTTTTGGATTTGTCCTTAAACATATTATAAATACACACAAAAAAAGAAAACGCGGACAAAACTTTGAATTCTGCTGTTGAGGTCTTAGACTACCTGTGGCACAGAATATCAAAGTAAGTCCACGCTATATGCGTGAACGTTACTCTCATTTCTTTTGCCACGATGAAAGTGTCTAAGTTCCAACAGCAAGAAACAAAAGCAAACGCTTCTTTTCAATATGTTAAAATGTGCGTATCCGTATACGCTAATGCTTCATAGGCAAATCATTTATTTGTTTAACAATACAAATATACACATTATTTACATTACTACAACTTTTTCGATTAAAAAACAGAGAGTTGCAAATAAGTTTAACAATCTGTCTCCAAACATCGTTTGAAGCCGCTTGCCCAGCCCCGACAACGACTCCGGCAGGACGACGTAATGATTATTTTTACCGATTTTGCAAAGTTTTTGCTACATTTGCTGCGTTAAACAGAATAACAGAGAGATGACACACCAAGTCCAAATATGGGCGCTTATTCCTTTCGTGCTGATGCTCGGAGGAATAGCCGTCTTCCCATTCATCATAAAGGAGTGGTGGGAGAAAAACAGCAACAAACTGATTGTATCGCTTCTACTTGGTATTCCGGTAGCCGCCTACCTGTTCAAAATAGGGCTATGGGGTGATTTCGAAGAGCAGATGCTCTTTGAGTATATCCCCTTCATTATGCTCCTCGGTTCGCTGTTCGTCGTAACGGGAGGCCTGCACCAGACAGGCGACGTGGCTGCAAAACCCTGGATAAACACAATGATAATGGGTGCAGGATTTGCGGCAGCATCATTTATAGGCACAACCGGTGCCGCAATGCTGCTTATACGCTCACTGCTCGAAATAAACAAACAACGCAAATACAAGGTACACACCGTACTGTTCTTTATAGCCATTGTGGCAAACTGCGGAGGCGTCCTCTCACCGCTCGGAGACCCGCCGCTATTCCTGCTCTATCTGAAAGGCGTCAAGTTCGCATGGTTCTTTACGCTCTTCAAGGAGTGGCTCTTTGTGGGCAGTGTGCTGCTGTTGCTCTACTTCATCGTCGATATGGTATTATACTTCAAATACGAGCCGAAGGAGAATATCCATGCAGACAACACCGAGATAGAACCGATAAGGGTGAAAGGCAAGATAAACATCCTCTACCTTATAGCGATAATCGCCTCCGTAGCTTTTGTAAACGAGGAGTACATACCTGCCATGAGGGCGGATAACGCTCCTATATATATAAAGTATCTGCGTGAAATAATACTCGCAGCAATAATAGCACTCTCGCTGCTGACAACAAAAAAAGGCGTCCGCAAGGACAACGGCTTTACATGGACACCCATAGTAGAGGTCGCAGTGCTGTTCATCGGTATCTTCGCTACGATGACCCCTGCACTGCTCTTCCTGAAAGAGAATGCCTCGATGCTCGGTTTCACGCACCCCTGGCAATTCTTCTACGGCACCGGTTCGCTCAGTTCAATACTCGACAACGCACCGACAGCAATGGCGTTCTACTCTATGGGGTCGGGTCTGCCGGCACCGGCAGGCATTGACCTCGTGGCCGGAGTAGAACCTGTAATTCTGCGCGCAATAGCCCTCGGAGCCGTATTCTTCGGCTCGATGACATATATCGGCAACGGACCCAACTTTATGGTCAAGTCCATCGCCGAAGAGCATGGAATAAAGATGCCGAGTTTCTTCGGTTATATATTCAAGTTCTCGCTCATAGTGCTGCTGCCCGTATATATCATCATGCAGTTGATTTTCCTTTAGCAGCGGTATCGGTACGCCAAACGACCTTCGTGCGAAGGTCGTTTTTTTGTGCGCGATTGGCACACCCTTTGCCATCCTTGATGCGTTACACAATAAAAAACAATTTAAGGAGAAAAATTTATGGTACCTGTAATCCGCAATCGCAACTGGCTGCCCAACTGGCTCGAAGATTTCTTCGGCGACGATTGGACAATGAGCCGCACAAATCAATTCGCCTCGCCTTCGGTAAACATTATCGAGAAAGAGAAGTGTTTCTGCATCGAGGTAGCAGCACCGGGCATGACGAAAGACGACTTCCGTGTGAGTGTCAATGAGGGTAACGAACTGATAGTTTCGCTCGAAAAGTACACCGAGAACAATTCGCAGCCCTACAACAGCACCTCGGACAATGAGCAAAACAAAGAGCGCAAACACAAGCGCGAAAACGAGAGAGATGACAAAACCGGCAGCGAAATCACAAGCAGCGAGGATAAAAAGACCTATCTGCGCCGCGAGTTCTCCTACGGTTCTTTCCGCCGCAGTTTCATCCTGCCCGAGAATATCGACAAGACCAAAATCTCGGCTACAATGAAGAACGGCGTGCTGACGATAGACCTTCCCAAGCGTGAGGAGGAGAAGGCTGCTCAAGAGACGAGAGAGATAACCATCGGATAATATTTTCCCGTATCTTACGTTTTCAGTATCGGGTCGCAATAATTTGCGACCCGTTTTTTTACGTCGTTCCAAAATTCAAAAAATAAGATTAAATTTGTAGACTGAAACTTATTTTGCGATGAACAGAAACTTCATACCGGCGGCCATAGTGTCGCTATTAGCCGCAGCAATGCTTCCGTGCGCCGCAGCACAGGAGAGTACGCCATACTGGAAAGACCTGGGTACAGTCGCCGTAAACAAACAGCCTGCACGTACAGCCTTTATGACCTTCGGCAACCGCGCGGCAGCCATCAACGGAAGATGGGAGAGCAGCGAGTGGTATCTCTCACTCAACGGTACGTGGGATTTCCTCTATACCGACGACTACCGTACACTGCCGTCGGATGTGTGCAGCCAGACAACATCCGCAGACACTTGGGACACCATAACCGTACCCGGCAACTGGGAGGTACAGGGTTTCGGCGTACCTATATACGTCAATCAGCGTTTCGAGTTCTGCCCCGTAGACCCCGTACCGCCGCTGCTGCCCGATGCAATACCAGCAGGCGTATACCGACGCACGTTCGAGGTTCCTGCCGGGTGGCAGGGACGCGATATATACCTCCATCTGGCAGGTGCCAAGTCGGGTGTATATCTCTACGTGAACGGCCGTGAAGTCGGTTACAGCGAAGATTCGAAGAATCCGGCAGAGTTCCTTGTAAACGACTGTCTGCACAAGGGCGAAAACACCGTTGTGGTAAAGATTATGCGCTGGAGTACAGGTTCATATCTCGAGGCACAGGATTTCTGGCGTCTGAGCGGCATAGAGCGCGACGTATTTCTATGGTCGCAGCCGCGTATCGCCGTGCGAGACTTCAGAGTGGTATCTTCGCTCGATGACAATATGCGAAACGGTATATTCCGTCTTAGTGTAGATGTGGCAAACAATACCGATGCAAAGGCAGACAGAGCTGTCAAATACGAACTGACGGATTCGCGCGGCAATATCGTTGCATCTGCCACAAAGCGCGTCGAGGCAACGTCCGGCGGCACTGCGACAGTCGATTTTTCCGCCGAGATAGCCGATGTCGCACAATGGAGTGCCGAGCATCCCAATCTCTACCGCCTCGTAATAGAGTGCGACGGCGAGTATATACCCTTCAACGTCGGTTTCCGCCGCATCGAGATTCGCCCGAGTGAGTATCTCACCGAAAAAGGCGCCCCGCGCCGGCTGCTATACATCAACGGCCAACCAATAAAACTCAAGGGTGTCAATATTCACGAACACAGCCAGACGACAGGACACTATGTTACCGAGGATGAGATGCGCCGCAACTTCGAACTGATGAAACTCAACAACATAAACGCAGTGCGTCTTTGCCACTATCCGCAAGACAGGCGTTTCTATGAGTTGTGCGACCTCTACGGGTTATATGTCTACGACGAGGCCAATATCGAGTCGCACGGCATGGGTTATGACATCTATATGGATGATATGCGCAAAGGGTCGGCAGGACACCTCGACGGTCGCCGCCGAGGCACGCTCGGACACAATCCCGACTGGCTCGATGCACATCTCGACCGTATCGGCAATATGTTCGGCCGCAACAAGAACTACCCCTGCGTAACAATATGGTCGCTCGGCAACGAGGGCGGCAACGGATACAACTTCTACAACGCCTATGTTATGCTCAAAGAACTTGACGCACCACTTATGGCGCGACCCGTATGCTATGAGCGTGCCGAGATGGATTGGAACACCGATATGCTCGTTCCGCAGTACCCCACAACGGAGTGGTTCCGACGTATGGGCAACACTCTCGACACACGTCCCGTAGTGCCGTCGGAGTATGCTCACGCTATGGGCAACTCCACCGGAGACCTCTACGGGCAGTGGCAGGAGATATATGCGCATCCGCATCTCCAGGGCGGTTTTATCTGGGACTGGATAGACCAGGGATTGCTGCAATACGATGATGAAGGGCGTGCATGGTGGGCCTACGGAGGCGACTTCGGCAAGGATACGCCCTCGGACAACAACTTCCTCTGCAACGGTCTTGTAGGTCCCGACCAGGTGCCGCATCCCGCTATGGCAGAGGTCAAATACAACTATCAGAATGTATCCTTCTCGTCGGAAGACCCTGACAGCGGCATATTCACCGTTACTAACCGTTTCTACTTTACCGACCTGAAAGATTACCGCATACGCTACTCCATAAGTTGCGACGGCGTGGTCGTAAAGCGCGGCACGCTCCCCTTGCAACTTGCACCGCAGGCATCGGCACAGGTATCGGTACCCGTAGGAGGTGTAAAACGCACGGCAGGTGCAGAATACTTCGTCGATTTTACCGTCGAGACACTGAAAGCCGACAGACTCATCCCGGCAGGACACATCGTGGCGCAGGAGCAGTTCGCACTCAAGGTGCAGGGCGCAAGAAAGAGCGTACAACCACATGGTCAAGCGCCCAAAATCGAGACAGATGGCAACCGTACAGTCATCTCATCGCCGGCGATGTCGTTTGTCTTCGACCGCAGTGAGGGTGTGGTAACATCGTACCGCACAGGCGGCACGGAGTACGCAGACAAGGGCTTCGGTCTGCGACCCAACTTCTGGCGGGGACCCACCGACAACGACTACGGCAACGGCGCTCCGGCACGTATGCAGGTATGGAAAGAGTCTTCAAAGAGTTTCGATGTCGCAGAGATACAGACCTCGGTCGAGGGGTCGTTGGCGATACTCGAAGTGCGTTATGCGCTGCCGGCAGGTAATGACTGCACGGTGCGTTACGCAATAGCGGCGGACGGTACAATGCACATCTCATCGCAACTCACGCCATGCAAGCAGCGTATAGATATTCCGCGCATAGGTATGCGCATGCGTCTGCCTCAAAGCATGGAGCAGGTGCAGTGGTTCGGTCGCGGTCCTGGCGAGAACTATGCCGACAGATATATGGGCTATCCGGTAGGGCTTTACTCGAGTTGTGCTGACGATATGTATGTACCCTATGTACGGCCGCAGGAGAACGGACACCGTACAGATGTACGCTGGGCTGCCTTTACCGATGGTACGGGTCGCGGTCTGCTCATCGAGGGCGACGCCCCGATAGAATTTAACGCTCTGCATGGCAGCGTGGAGGACTTCGACTGTCAGGAGAGTGATGCACCTTATCAGTGGGGCAACCTCTCTCCCGAGGAGATTGCCTCGCACGACGAAGAGCAGGCACGCAACCATATGCGCAAGCAGACGCACGTAAACGATATCACGCCGCGCGACTATGTGGAGGTATGTATAGATATGCGTCAGACAGGTGTCGGCGGCTACGACAGTTGGGGTGCGCGACCCGCAGAGATGTATACGCTCTTTGCCGACCGCAATTATGAGTGGGGCTTTACCGTAAGACCGCTGCTTCACAGGAACGATTTGTCAAAGTTTGTTCGTACAAAATAAGACCACACGGATATATGAACCATAAGTTATTGACATTTACCGCCTCGCTGTTACTTGCAGCAGGATACGCCGGCACAGCCGAAGCACAGCCGCTTAAAATATTGTTCGACACGCCCGTAGCGTTGCAAGAAAACGGCATAGGCGATGCGTGGGAATCACAGACACTGCCATTGGGCAACGGCCACCTCGGTATAAACGTAGCCGGCACGATAGATACCGAATATATAACATTCAATGAGAAGAGCCTGTGGCGCGGCGGTCCGGCAGCAGCCGAGAGGCCCGAGCAATACTGGGATGCCAACAAGCACTCGGCACATCTGCTCGACAGCATACGCAACTCTTACCTTGAGGATGGGGGCAGAGTTGCATCGGAGTTGGTAACAGACAACTTCAACGGCACGATACCATACTATCCAGACAATGGAGAGCCTCTCATCTTCGGCAGTTACACATCGGCAGGCAGGTTCCTTATATCGACGGGACTTGACGGTGAGGGTGTAAGCAACTACCGCCGCGAACTGAATCTGAATGATGCCTGTGCAGAGGTGTCATTCGACAAAGATGGCGTACACTTTTGTCGGGAATACTTCGTATCCTACCCCTCCAATACGGTTGTGATGCGCTTCACGGCAGACAGAAAAAAATCACAGAATCTGACGTTCTGTTACCTTCCGAATCCCGAATCGACAGGTGAGATGAGCGCCGAGGGCAAAAACGGACTTGTTTGGCGAGCGCATCTCGACAATAACGGGATGGAGTACGTTGTCCGCATACGCGCGCGCGTCAAGGGCGGGAAAATAGATAACAGCAACGGACAGTTGCATATAATCGGCGCCAACGAGGTTCTGTTTACAATCACGGCCGACACGGATTATATACCGGCTGTCAATCCCGATATACACGACGCAAAAGCCTATGTCGGTGTCAATCCCGACGCAACCACAAGACTCCGGGCAGACAAGGCCTCGCGTATGAGTTACAAAAACCTTCTGGCACAGCACAAGGCCGACTACCACGCTCTTTTCGACCGCGTAGAGTTGTCGCTGAACCCTTCGGTCGCAGCGGATGATGATATTCCCACGCCGCAGCGCCTGCAACGCTATCGCAATGGAGAGAAAGATTTCTATCTTGAGCAACTCTATTATCAGTACGGTCGCTATCTGCTTATAGCCTCCTCGCGTGAGGGTAATCTGCCGGCAAACCTTCAGGGTATATGGAGCGAGGGCATAGATGCACCCTGGCACGGCGATTATCACAACAATATCAATTTGCAGATGAACTACTGGCCCGCATGCCCCGCAAATCTGGCCGAATGCGAAGGTCCTCTGTTCGATTTCATATACACGCAGATAGTACCTGGAGAACGCACGGCGAAGGAGTATTTCAATGCTCGCGGCTGGACAGCCTGGACTATGAGCAACGCCTTCGGTTTCACCTCGCCCGTAACAAGCAAGGATATGTCGTGGAATCTGGGACACATGGCCGGTCCCTGGCTTGCTACAATGCTGTGGGACTATTATGACTATACGCGCGATATAGATTTCCTGCGCGAGAAGGCCTACCCTGTACTGCGCGGTGCCGCCTTGTTCGCCGCTGACTGCATGTGGCACAAGAGCGACGGCTCCTACACCGCTGCACCATCGACCTCACCCGAACACGGACCCATAAGCGAGGGTGCTACATTCGCCCATGCCGTGATACGCGAGACACTCACAGACGCTATTGCCGCAGCCGAGATTCTCGGCACGGATGAGGAACTTCGCAACGAGTGGCAGCAGGTTCTTGACAATATAGTTCCTTATAAGATAGGGCGCTACGGTCAACTTATGGAGTGGGCGGACGATATAGATGACCCCGAAGACCACCACCGCCATGTGAATCACCTCTTCGGTCTGCATCCGGGGCGAACCATATCGCCTCTCACGACACCCGAACTCTCGGAGGCGGCAAAGGTTGTGCTTAATCATCGCGGCGACGGAGCAACGGGCTGGAGTATGGGTTGGAAACTCAATCAGTGGGCGCGTCTGCACGACGGAAACCGCGCCTACTCGCTTTACGGCAATCTGCTCAAGGACGGCACGCTCGACAATCTGTGGGATACGCATCCGCCATTCCAGATAGACGGCAATTTCGGCGGCACTGCCGGTATTACCGAGATGCTTATGCAGAGCCACACGGGATATATTCATCTGCTGCCGGCCCTGCCCGACGCATGGTCCGATGGCAGCATCAAGGGTCTGCGCGCACGAGGCGCATTTGAGACGGATATATATTGGTCGGACGGCAAACTGACAAAGGTCGTGGTATACTCGCACGCAGGCGGAGAGTGCAAACTCCTCTACAACGGGCAGACGACAACGCTTAACACCGTCAAAGGCGGCAAATATACGTTGCTCGGCACCGACGACGGTCTCAAACTCAAATAATACGTCAAGAGGGTCGCAAACACTGTGTTTGCGACCCTCTTGACGTATGGATAATCCGGAGCGTTACTCTACTCCTACCCCGATACGGAATGTAGATGCCGGAAGTTCATCTCCATTTACTAAATTGGCCGTCGTATATGGCTGCCAGCCATATCTTACCGAACGCGGCTGCTCAACCTCGGCGCAACGCAGACGCAGAGTGCCGTTACACTCAACTACGGCCTCAGCGGCAAACCACTCATCACCGCCTGCCGAAACCTCAAAGGTGCGCAGTGCCTCACCGTCGGAACTGTGAAGCATATCACCGCAGCAGAATGTCAGCACGACATCACCATCATCACTCTCGGCAGAGATACACTGCGGACCCGATGCGACGATATCAAAACCATATACATCCCTCAAAGCAAGGCGTGCCAAACGCTCTCCCACGACCTTTTTGCGTCGCGGATGCACATCCCATTGCTCACCGACGTCGCTGCAAACAGCCATATCGCAATGCTCTATCTCTCCGGCAAGACGGCGCTGACTGTCGCGGAAGGCGGGCCAGGTAGGACGCTCGATAGACGATAACTGAACAAAGAGGAAAGGCATATCAGGATTGCGGAATGTCTCGCGCCAACTATTGACCAGCAGCGGGAAGAGTCGCTCGTGTCCCTCTATATCGTGGGCATTGGACTCGCCCTGATACCATATCGCACCCCTAATCGTAAAGTCCGCGAGCGGCAGTATACCCGCCTCATGCAGATAGCAGGCATCATAGGTGTATCTCTGCTGCGGGTTGGTCGAAGCCGATGTATTTACCTTGCGGCGAGAGCGGCACCAATCATGTATAAGTTCATTATCATCCATATTTCGCATGATGTCGGAGAACTCTTTCTCAAGCACCCTGCGCGACACCCATGCCTCGGCAGGCGAGCCGCCGACGGCATTGTTTATAAGCCCCACAGGGACGCGAAGAGTGTCGGCAAGCATACGTCCGAAGGCGAATCCTACGGCGGAGAACTCCCTTGCCGCCTCGGGCGTACACTCGTTCCACCTTGCAGGAAGATAGTATTTCAGACGATTCACGGAGTCGAGGTCGGCCTGCAACCACGCACTGTTGTTTGTATGGCAACGCAGCTTCATATCGAAGAGACGTACAGACGGGTTGCCGGCAGCATACTCCATCTGTGCGGCGCACTCGCTCTCCTCGGTTTGGCACAGTTGGAACTCCATATTGGACTGTCCCGAGCAGAGCCACACCTCTCCTACAAGAACATTATCGAAATTGAGTTTGCGATTGCGCGTTGATACGGTGAGCCTTGCAGGCTCAAACGACGGAGCAAGGGGGTCGAGTATTACTTCCCACTCTCCGTCGGACTGTGCAACGGTCTTGCGGCGCTGCTTGCCGAAACGAACCTTTACCTTCTCGCCGGCATCGGCCGTACCTGCTATGCGCAGCGGCGTGCCGTGCTGCAAAACCATATTGTCGGAGTAGAGTTCGCCCATTTGCAAACCTCCGTAGTTGCCCGTCAAAGCCGAATATACCGTCTGAGCAAGTATCTGCGCACCCTCGGCGTCGGGATGCAGCGAGTCGGGCAGCAGGTCGGGACGATGATACAGAGGCTCCTGCAAGTCTATAAGATGAAGACCCGTCCGGCGCGCCACCTCTTCTATCTTTGTCTGCTCCTCACGATACCATTCGCGCGTACCGGTCTCGAAGCGGTGGTGGTTGTGGAATATGGGAGTCATCCGGCAGATATATATCTCGCACTTTGGATTGACACTGCGGAAATCATCTATAAGAGCCAGATAGTCATCTACAAACTCGTCGGCATAATTGGGCCAGTTGCGCGGGTCGGTATCGTTAAGTCCCAGGTGGATTATAACGATATCGGCGGCGAACTCCATTGCCTGTGCATACTCCTCGCACTCGATATATGGTCTGTGTCCGTGTCTGAGAAGCGTGGTACCGCTGTGTCCGAAATTGCGTACATCGTATCCCTCGCCCAACATCTGTTGCAGGCGCACAGGATAGCAGTTATTCTCGCGGTCTTCGATAAGCATACCGAAGGTTACGCTGTCGCCCACGCAGGCTACGCGTATAATGCGCGGCGAAGCGATAGTCGAAACAGCCGCAAAAAGAAGAAATACGAATGATACAACTCTCTTCATAACCACTCTCTTGATAATTTTCCCCGATTAGCGATGTTTTGTCTTCTTACAGCCGCGCACCTTCCCGCATACATAAGGCTTCACGATATCGCGCCAAATGATATAACCCTTGCCGGTAAGATGCAGACCATCGTTGGAGTACTCCGTACTCAGTTTGCCTTCGCTGTCGGCAAAGGGCGTATGGAGGTCTATATAGGTGCATCCCCTCTGCTCGCAAAGCGTCTTCAGACGGCTGTTAACCTCCACTATTTCGGGGCCTTTGCAGGTGTGGCCCGCAAATCGTCCGTAACAGTCGTTGACCGGCAGCACGCTCTGCACATAGAGCCTTGTCTCTGGACTTTCGCTCTGTACTCGCTCCACGATGGCGGTAATATTCGACACTATCTGCTCCACCGTATATCCCTGCGAGAGGTCATTGGTGCCTATCATCAAAAAAATCTTGGCCGGATGTCCGTTCACGACTGCATCTATACGGTCGAGAACACCCTGCGCGGTGTCGCCGCTGATACCGCGATTCTTGACGCGCGCATCACCGAACAACTCGCTCCACTCGCAGCCGTTTGTTATGCTGTTGCCCAAAAAGACGATATCTTTGCTGCTCGTACCAAGTTCCTCGAAGAGGGTTGCGCGCTGATACCAGAATGTCGAGTACTGCTGCGCGTGCATAACACCGCAGGCAATAATAAGAATGGCTGTTAAAATAATCTTTTTCATAATTCACGTATAAAATCTTTAATCTTTATCCTCTGAAACACCATATGAGCCACACTCGCCTCATAGAGTATGCCTATGGTCTCTGAATCTATGAGCGTGAGGCAGGAGTAGCCCCAGCCAGGCTCCTCATCGAGAAGTATCTTGTTGTTATCGCTCCACGTATGGCCGCCGTCGAGGCTCGCCTTGATTGTTATATGGTGGCGGCCGACGGTCGTGTCGGGATTTGAGAACAGAAGCAGGTCGCGACCCAGAACATTATCTTCGGCCTCAACATTCAGCAGACTTGCCATACACACCGGTTCACGCAGCGCGCTGCGGCTCGACGGATGCTCCCTCCACGTCTGACCCATATCATAGGTAACGGCTACGGCACGGCTGCCGCCACGATTGTCGCGCATATTGAGCATAAGCACTCCATCCTCAATCTCCACAACCTGCGCCTCGGTCGTATCCATACGCGCACCCGTACCTATATGCCACGTAGTGCCGTTATCACGGCTGTATATAATCGTCGAGTACGGCATTTGGTTCTCGTCCTTGAACTGCGCCGGAAAGACTAACGTGCCGTCGTGCATCGTGATACCGCGACCCGGACCCTGAAGCAGATAGTACCACTCGGGCCTCTTAACCTGCTCGGTGATGTTAATGGGCTTGCTCCAGGTGCGACCGTCATCGTCGCTGCGTACAAGCACAAGTTGTCCGGTCTGCTCAGGCAGAAGACCCTGCGAGGAGCCGGTCCACGCACGCGAGTTGCCCAAGCCGTGAATCCACGAGGCCACAATCCATATCGTACCCGTATTCTCATCGACAAGTATAGACGGGTCGCCCACGCCATTCTGTCCGTGCGGCAGACCGCCCGCACCGGCAAATGTCATGGCTATCTGCATCGGTTTCCATGTCTTGCCGCCGTCCGTGCTGCGGCTCACGCCTATATCTATCTTCTCCTGGAGGTCGGTATGGAAACGGTAGCGAACATCATAAACGGCTATCAGAGTACCTTTCTTTGTCGTGGCAAGACCCGGTATACGGTACGCCGCCACGTCGTCATCACCCGCATAGCGCACACCGACACCCATACGACGCACCACATCTGCACTCTCTTCGCCTTTGATGTGGAACGACTTGCCGTCGATAACGGCAGCCGACACATCGGCCACGATTATCGCATCGGGCGAAGCACCCTTCTTCATCTCGATACTTATCCAGAAATAATCGACCGGTCCGAGCATACGCTGTCCTGACGCAAGTACATTTTCACGTTTCGGACGGCGTATCTCACTCTGCAATACGGAGTATGCGGGACGTGCCTCGCGCATTGCCGCCATATGGTTGCGGGGGATATAGTTATCCACAGGTCGGAAGCGTACGCCGTCATAGAGAGGAGACTCCACACCGCCGTAGTATAGTTTTACGGATTTTATCTGCCTGAGGTCGGTATCGTCCGAGAAGCGAAGCACAACATTGTCAAGCCTTTGACCGCCGGCAGCAGGTATACGCATTTCGCACAAGATATTGTCGTGGCGGTCGATAAGAACCGGAATCTGCGGATTATGCACATATACCGTATCGGAGGCATATGATGCACCTATAAAAAAAAGGCAAAACAGAAAAACGGCTTTTTTCATATAATATATAAAATGTTATTTTTCAATATAGTACATCATTTTCAGTTACTCAAGCGTATCAGAGTAATCGTTTGTGCGTATGCGTTTCATAAGCATCTCCATCGAGGCGGTAACGGCAGGATTCTTCCTGGCTACATTCTTCTGTTCATCGCTTGTAACATCCATACGGTAAAGTTGCGGTGCGTTCAGATAGCCGGTCTCGATACGCGGACCCCAGCCAACCATCGGACCGCCCTCGCTCGGCTCGATATATTTCCACTCGCGTGTGCGCAAGGTCAAGGCACGGTTCGCAGCCATACTTATAACCCATTGGCGGTCGGTATCATCCTCTCCCAAAAGGTTGCCCAGACGATTGTAACTGTCGCACGCCGTATTGCGCGGCAGACGTGCATCGACAAGCGAGGCGAGCGACGCAAGCCAGTCTATCTGCGACATAAGCGCATCCGACACCGCACCCTTCTTTACCCGTGCAGGCCAGCAGACGATTGCCGGCACCATAGTTCCGCCCTCAAAAGCACTGTACTTCCCACCGCGAAAATGCCCCGCAGGCAGGTGTCCGTCCACAAGTTCCTCGGCAAGGTCGTCGTATCCGTCATCCAGCACAGGACCGTTATCGCTCGAGAAAATTATAAGCGTATTGTCCGCTATTCCGCGCGCCTCGAGTGCATCCATAATCTGTCCCACCGTCCAGTCGAGCGAGAGTATAGCCTCGCCGCGAAGACCCATAGAACTCTTGCCGCGAAAACGTTCGTGAGGATAGCGCGGCACATGAATATCATTCGTAGCCACATACATAAAGAACGGACCGTCGGCGTGCTTGTCTATAAATCGCACAGCATGCAGAGCGATGGAGTCGGCGATACCCTCATCCGTCCACAACGCTTTGCCGCCGCCCTTCATATATCCGATACGGCTTATGCCATTGACGATAGATTGGTCGTGTCCATGACTCGGGTGCAGTTTGAGCAGTTCGGGGTTGTCGCGACCCGTCGGTTCACCATCGAAGTTACGGGTGTAGTTGACCTCTATGGGGTGTTCGGGGTCATGGCTTACGACCATACCGTTCTCTATAAAGACACACGGCACACGGTCGGATGTCGCAGCCATGATATATGAGTAATCGAAGCCGATATCGGCAGGTCCCGCCGAGAGCATGGCATTCCAGTCCTGCTCGCCCGACTTGTCGCCCAGACCCAAATGCCATTTGCCGACAGCACAGGTCGAATAACCTCTGCTGCGGAACATGTCGGCCATAGTGAACTGCTCGGGACGTATAATCATAGCCGCATCGCCGTTGGATACATTCGTATCGGGACGGCGGAAAGCATATTCGCCGGTAAGCATACCGTAACGCGACGGCGTACTGGTCGCAGCCGAAGTATGAACGTTGGTAAACCGAGTCCCGTTCTGCGCAAGACGGTCGATATTGGGTGTCTCGGTATGCAGACCGCCATAGCACGGCAGGTCGCCATATCCCAAGTCATCCGAAAGGATAATTATCACATTGGGACGCGATATATCATTATCGCCGGTATTCCCCTGCGCGTATGCTGCGGCCGGGACCAGCAATGGAATGGCAAAAAGTTTTTTGTTCATAATATCAGTGTTTCACAGAGCATAAAACATCTTTCAAAGATAAAAATTTATATCTTAACCGCCAAGCGCCGTGTAAAAAAAAGCCGCATTGCAATGAATGCGACTCTGAATATTGTACACTATGAAGCGACTGCTACTCTATCGAAATCTCGCCTATAAACATATGCGACTTTTCGCCGGCTGCGCCGTGCCATGCAGGCATGGAACTTACCGTCTCGGCAACGATACGTACATAGGACGCCGAAACAGGTGCGAAGTCAAGCGTAAAGTTCTTGATTCCGTCAGGTCCGCCATCGTACTCCTCAGGAACATCCATACGCGCAACCTCTTTGTACTCATTGCCGTCTTCCGAAACCGATACAGCGATGCTCTTGGGAGGGAATATCCAGTTGCCCTTCTCCACAAGCGACTCCACCGTTACCGATGAGTAGTTGTCTACACCGTGCATATCAACCGTGATATCCATAGGCTCTGCAAGGTAGCCGACCCACTCCATATCGGAGAATCCGGTGCTGCCGTGATGTCCGTCGGTGAATGAGTGGGGAGCGTTGTAGGTATATTTGGCCGTAGGTGTGCTGTTGAGCGTTACCGTATGACCCGTTGCCTTTCCGACTTCGAAAGAGCGCTCGTATGCCGGCACCTCCACACCCTCACGCAATGCCGAAGCCTTCAGCACACAGCTACTGCGTATCTCGACGGGGTCGGTATAGAGAGGAGACTCGGCCGTCGGCTGGCTGCCGTCAAGAGTGTAGTGAATGGGGGCTTTGCCCGATGTCGTCAGTTTGACCGTAACACAGCCCTTGTCTGCATCGACAGTCGTTTCGCCATTCACATAGAAGATATGCTTTGCGTAGTTGTAGCCCATAGCATCATAAATCTCCTGCATACGGAAGTTATCGTAGAAACGCTTTTCATCACGCACCTCGGGCTGGCACCACTGCACCTCGCTGAGCGCAGCAAGACGCGGCAGAAGCATATACTCAAGGTGTTCATTCGTGGATATGTACTCTGTCCACAGATTGGCCTGAACACCCAAAATATGTTTCTGCTCATCGGGTTCGAGACCATCCATCGGGTCGTATGAGTACACTCTCTCGACAGGCACGAAACCTCCGATACCGAACGGCTCATTATCAGTATCGAGCGACTGGTAATAGTCGAAGTAGAAGTGTGAGTTGGGCGTCATGACAACATCGTTTCCGCGCTTTGCAGCCTCGATGCCGCCCTCACTGCCGCGCCACGACATAATGACTGCCGTGCGGCTGATTTCACCCTCCAGAATCTCGTCCCAGCCGATGATACGGCGACCGTGTTCGGCGAGGAATTTCTCTACACGCGAGGTAACATAGCACTGAAGATACTGTTCTGCGGAGAATCTGCCATCACCCTTCAGACCAAGCTCGGCGATACGCGCCTGACAACGGGGACACGCCTTCCAGCGCGCTTTGGGACACTCGTCGCCGCCGATATGTATATACTCCGAGGGGAAGAGTTCCATAACCTCGGTAAGCACATCTTCGATAAACTCATAGGTCTTCTCATTGCCTGCGCACATAACCTCCTCGGAGACACCCCAACTGTCCCATACCTTGTACGGGCCGCCGGTGCATCCCAACTCGGGATATGCTTCCAGGGCTGCAACCATATGACCCGGAAGGTCTATCTCGGGGATTACGGTTATGGCACGGTCTTCGGCATACTTAACAATCTCGCGAATCTCGTCCTGCGTATAGAAACCGCCATGACGCACACCGTCGTTCGTACCCCAGTTTTTGAGTATCACGGTACCGTCGCGGAAGCCTCCGACAGTTGTCAGAAGGGGATATTTCTTAATCTCGATACGCCATCCCTGGTCATCGGTAAGGTGCCAGTGCAGGCGGTTGAGTTTGTGTACGGCCATTATATCGATATAACGCTTCACCTCGTCGAGCGGGAAGAAGTGGCGCGACACGTCGAAGTGCATACCGCGATATGCGAAGCGCGGAGCATCCTCGATAACGGCACAGGGCAGCGTCCAATCGGCATCGGCAACGGTCTGCTCACCATAGACAGCCGCCGGCAGCAGTTGCTTTACGGTCTGCAACGCATAGAAGAATCCGGCAAAGGACGAAGCCTTAATCTCAACACCATTCTTATTTATTGTAAGCTTATAAGCCTCCTCGGCAACCTCGGGGTCGACAACCAGACGAATACCGTTTGAGGGGGTCTCGCTGAACGTCGAAACGGAGGTCTCTTGTCCCGATGTTTTGCTGAGTTGAGCTGCGAACTCGTTTACAGCCCTAAGCGTGCGTTCATCGACTTTCTCATCGCACATTACAGGCGCGCCGAGAACCGAATAGGCTCCTTTCATCGTCGTTACGCTGTTAGGATACGGAACCAATGCAGCCAGCTTTGCCTCCTGCACGGCGTTATCGCACTCCTTGCACGACTGCCATATTGGCACAGCCAATATCAATGTCAAAAGATAAATAAGTTGTTTTTTCATTATTAAACGTAGTTTTTGGTATTTATTTCGTGCAAAAATAATAAAAAATACTGACCTCGCAACTCTTCGTCAATAATTGCTCTCTCTTTTTTCTTATTTGCAAAAAAATGGTTATTTTCGACCTCGAAAAAGCGATGCGGCAGGCTTTTACACCCGCATTACAAAGACAATTTGTTAATTATGAAATATTTATCTCACACGCTAATTCTGCCGGCCATATTGTCGGTACTCTCGGCATACGGAAGCACCGGCACCGACGGCAAAAACCGCTATGTAAAGCACCTCGTATTTCCCGAAGGCGCCACAATCGAACAGAAGGTCGAGATGGCTGCTCATCTGGTACCCGAACAGCGCCAGCTCGAGTGGCAGAAGCGCGAACTGACAGCCTTTCTCCACTTCGGCATAAACACCTTCACCGACCGCGAGTGGGGCGACGGCACCGAAGACCCGACGCTCTTCAACCCCGAACAACTCGATGCCGGACAATGGGTTCGCACGCTCAAGGAGTGCGGTTTCGAGATGGTAATCCTCACGGCAAAGCACCACGACGGCTTCTGCCTATGGCCTACGGCCACTACAAAGCACTCCGTCGCCTCATCACCTTGGCGCGACGGCAAGGGTGATGTAGTAGCCGAACTGAGCCGCGCATGCGCAGAGCAGGGGATGAAATTCGGTGTCTATCTTTCGCCCTGGGACCGCAATGCAGAGTGCTATGGCGACTCGCCGCGTTACAACGACTTCTTCGTCGCACAACTCACAGAGTTGCTTACCAATTACGGACCGGTGGCCGAAGTATGGTTCGACGGTGCCTGCGGCGAGGGTCCCAACGGACGCAGGCAGGAGTATGACTGGAGCCGTTATATGCAGACCATACGCACCCTCCAGCCCGATGCCGTATCGGCTGTCATGGGTGAGGATGTACGCTGGGTCGGCAATGAGGGCGGCGTAGGCCGCGAAACGGAGTGGAGCGCTACGGTGCTGATTCCGGAAGTGTTCGCCGAAGCATCGCAAAGCAACGAAGCCAACGGAGTATACCCTATGGCTAAAGATTTGGGCAGTCGCGAGAAGATAGCATCGGCGCGCGAGATGTTCTGGTACCCGTCGGAGGTGGATGTCTCGATACGCCCGGGATGGTTCTGGCACGCACGTCAGAGCGCAGAGGTAAAGAGTGTGGAGAAACTGGCCGATATATACTTCACATCGGTAGGCCGCAACTCGGTGCTGCTGCTCAACATACCACCCGACTCACGCGGACTTATAGACGATGCGGATGTTAATCGTCTCTATAAATTTGCGGAGTGGCGCAATGCCACCTTCGAGGATAACAGAGTGAGATGCGGCAAGCGTCTGCACAAATTAGACGAGGGTCGCAGCGTGGTATATAAATTCAAGAAGCCATCCGTCGTCGATGTCATTATGCTGCGCGAGAAGACGGAGTGCGGACAGAGAGTAGAGTCATTCACCGTAGAGGCGAAGACCGCCGAGGGTTGGCATGAGGTTGCACGAGGAACGACGGTGGGACACAAACGCCTTCTGCGCATAGAGCCTGTCGAGGCGACGGCGCTGCGCGTAACGATTGACGGATGCAGGGCAAAAGCCCTGTTGTGCGGAGCAGGAGCCTATCTCTCGGCCCCGACCGCTCCAGAGGTGAGCGTGGAGAGCCTTAAACTGCTGCCGCGCGAGGGTCGCACGCTGCTCGAAGGCGATGCACTGACGCTCGACCTCGGTTCAGAGCAAACTATTAAGGGGTTTGTATACACGCCTGCAAATGGTGTCTACACACCTGCAACAGCCGTCCGCTACCGATTCTCGACGAGCCTCGACGGCAATGTCTGGGAGAGTGCGGCAGAGGGTGAGTTCGGAAACATCGCCAACAATCCCGTAGCGCAGGTCGTGGAACTGGACGCTGTGCGCAAGGCTCGTTATGTACGTCTCGAGGGTACGGCTCTCGACGGCTCCGAGACCCTCATTCCGGCCGACGATACGGAGTTGATAGGCGAATAGAGTTTCCGCACGCCACCGACACAAAGGCGCCCTTGCATCATATATGGTCGCAAGAGCGGAGAGAGGTACAATCTTTTTCCGGTTTCGGAACATTTATTGCCGTCCGCAAGGGCGGCAACTCTTTTTCCGTATGACCGTAAAAAACATAGCACTTCGTGCGCAGTCGCTCGTTACAAAGGCTTTCGGGCGGGTACAAATTTTCGTTCTGATTATAATGTGTGCAGGTATACTCCTGGCATATCTCGCCGGTATGTACCTTTCAGGGTCTATACACGCCCCTTCGCGATGGATGGGAGCCTTGCTGGCCTGCTCTTCGGTAGTGGCCATACTGCAAAAGAGAGCCTATAAAGACTCTCTCAAACTCGGCATAACACGTGTCGCCGGTACATTTACAGGGGCATTGGTGGCATACCTCTACCTGCTGTTCTTCCATTTCACGGTGGAAGGAATGTTAATCTCGGTATTCATCCTCGAGATGCTGTTTATGCTCTTCAACATCTACAACAACAGCCATATAGCCACTATAACATTGCTCACCATACTGCTCGTATCGCAACAGTCGCCCGATGTCAATCCCGCCATGAACTGCCTGTTGCGATTCACCGAGGCGGCTGTCGGCGTCGGGTCAGGCGTGGCCCTTATGTGGGTCATAGAGAAGTGGAACAAGGTCTGGCAGCGTGTACACAAAAGGATAAAAGAGAGATAGCAATCCTCGTTTATGATTTGCGGCGGGAGAGATGGCGTTTGTTCTCGACATACCAGTTCGAGTGGTCAGGGTGTTCATTATTGTCGATTTTGACCAGCGGCAGCAGAAAGAGCCACGTCGTAACGCAGAACGGACCCGTAAGGGCGGCCATTCCGTATGGCTCGAGAAAGATATTCATCGCCGCCTGAATAAAGACCGTCATGGCGATGCCGAACAGCGCCCAGAGTGCCGACAGGAATCCGGGTTTATAGAATACTGTGGCAAGGGCTATGGCCGTAAGCACGGCGCTGTAACTGTATAAACCTTGCGATACATCGTGTCCCGAAGTTCCGAGAAGTATGGATATAAGCAGAGCGAAAGCGGAGCCTATGGCTGCCCACAGCGCCGCCCAGCGACTGCTGACAAGAAGCGCCAAAAGGAATATTATACCGGTAATCCACGAATCGATAAGGAATACCTGCGCAATACCCCTGAGCCAGTATAGAATCAGGTCCGTAAAGTGCAGACTCAAACCAGATGCAAAATCTGCGGGGAGCGACGGATGGCTCATATAGTCGGGCGGCAGGGCGTGCATGGCGCGTGCGGCGGCAAGGAATATCCAAGTAGAGAATACGAACGGGAAGGTGAATGAATTAACCTTCCATTTCGCCATAATATTGTTGAAACCGGCGCGCACAAAGGTAGACATCATCGAAAAGAGGATAAGAGCCACCCACATCCACGTCGTATTGCCCACAAAGGTCGGAAATGCGCATCCGACAAGTATGCCGTTGAAGCCCCATAGACCCTGCTCGCCGTCTCTGGCCGGAAAGCCGAGAATATATCCCGTGAGTGTCGATACCACGAGACCGAGCAGCGCACCCCAACCGACAGCGTACGTACCTGCATGGCAGGCACCCCAGAAGATACCGACAATGAACAGAAGACCCGTCCACGCATTGTTCTGAAACATCACCTGTCCCGCACCGCGCAGAATGACCCTCAGCAGAGATGATGAGTTTTCATTATCTTCGGGATTAATCTTTTTTTCAATACTCTTTTTCATATAAATTTCCATTTTTGCATTAGAATAATACACTAACTAATACTCTGCCAATATCCTGCTGATATCCAGGAATCCTATCTCCATGGGAACTCGTCGAACAGCGGACGACCCTTGACAGCCATACGCACCGCCGAGCAGAACTCGCGCACTACCCTCTTTACCGGCTCCGTATCACGTCCCAAAACCCTGAACGAGAGACCGCAGGCTGACGGCAGACGTGTAATACCTGCCGCGACACCCCTGTCGCGGTCTATAAAAGGCTCCGTCGAAGCGTATACAGTCTCTGCGATGCTCTCCGGCGTCAGCACGACGACATTGGCGAAGACATCGTAACCGTTCATCGCTCCGACACTCAAAGGAGAGTTCTCGTATGGTCTTATAACCATCTTCTCGCGAAAGAGTTCGTCGCCTCCGGGACGTGAACCCCTCACAGAGAGCGACAACACATCGTATACAAAGCGCTCGTCGCCGTAATACCGGCGGCCGCAGGTGTATATCTCGGAGTAGAAAAGCGTAGCCGAAGGAGAGACCTCTATCGACGTATCGCACGCATAGCGCGTATGCCTGCACGGGATTGTCGGCTCGGGGAGATACTCGAGATAGGCGTCATCTTCGAGCGTAAACCGTTGTGTCATAATTGAGCAGTCGTGGTGCATCTCGGCCAGTTTCGTGGCTGCGCCCGTAGATACATGCGCACAGGCGCCACGCCGTACGGTTATATTCTGCTCATAGCGGTCGCCATCGACATTGGGACCTCCGGACGATAGTATATATACGCACGGCATCTGCGGCATCTGCTCATCGAAATAGAGTTCCTGCTGAACTATAAGCGGCGTGCGGCGCTCCAAATCGCGCAGCACGCTTCGCCCCTCGCCGTCCATCTCGAAGACCATACGAAGGTATCCCCTCTTGCCTGCCGAGCCGGCCGGCAGCACGGGATTCTCCGTAAGATATGGGGCGAACTCATATCCTGGTACGGAACTCATAACGCAGAGGAGAGTGTTTCCGCCTGTTCGGCATCGAACAATGCCATACGGCATATCAAATCCGTAAGGGTATCTATCCCCTCGCCCGTCATGCAGTTGGTGAAGACAAACGGTTTGCCCGAAGGCCGCATGGCCGCCGAATCGCGCCGCATAACCTCCAAATCGGCATGAACATATGGCGCAAGGTCAGTCTTGTTGATTACAAGTATATCCGAATGCGATATCCCCGGCCCGTCCTTGCGCGGTATCTTGTCGCCGGCTGCCACATCTATTACATATATAAAGAAATCGACCAGCGCCGGACTGAATGTGAGGGTAAGGTTGTCGCCGCCCGACTCGATAAGCACCACATCCCCGTCAGGAAAGCGCGCCTCCATCTCCTCTACGGCCGCTATATTCATCGACGGGTCTTCGCGCACCGCCGTATGGGGACAGGCACCCGTCTCGACACCTATGATACGCTCCTCGACAAGTATTCCCTTCAGCATACGGCGCACATGCTCCGCATCTTCGGTCGTAACCACGTCATTGGTGATAATAAGCACCTTGTAGCCGCGCTCAAGCAGGCGTGGCGTAAGGGCCTCTATAATGGCGGTCTTGCCCGAGCCTACGGGACCGCCTATTCCTATTCTGCAAGTATTGTTCATCATTTTTGTTTTACGACAGACGTTTTACAACAGTCGTTTTCAGTTCATAAACATTCGTTTGCTCCCCTTCTCGTGCAGCGAGGCCAGGATATCGGCCTGCATACAGAAGGCGTTCATATCATCGAGGTCCATCTTCACGGCCTCGTCGTAGAGTCTGCCCGTATCGGCAGCCGATGAAAACAGTATGCGCTGCGTATCGTAGTGCGACACCCTCACACAGCGAAGCGCTGCACTCAGCACACAATTTACGGCACCGTAATAGAGCGAGCAGAAGAGTTCGCGTGCGCCTATGCCGCAGGCGGCAAAGAGTATGCTCTGCGTTACCGGCCATGTACCGTAGACGCTGTCCGACGCTATATCGCCAAGCCAGCGCACGCCTGTACGGCTCCACAGAGCGTTGTCGCTGCCTGCGAGAGTAGCATCCGCCAGTTGTGCGGCCTTGCGTCCCATACGTCGTGTCATCAGACGTGTTTCGCCGTCGGTTTTGCATATATATGCGCGACTGTCGGCTGCAACAATAAGCGGATAGTCCCCCTTTATGCAGGCATCGTATGCACACAGCGCGGCAACTCCGTCCGTAAAGGCCGTCCTGCGCCCCACATCACACGCGAACTCGCCGAGCGTGGCGGCATTATAGACAACCCCTGCTTCGGCAGCAGCCTCAAGACCGCATGAGAACGAGAAAGTGCCTACAGGATATGTCGAATCCGAAAACTCGAGAAGCCGCATTATATCGGCACACTCATTTATCGCTCTTCGCATATGGCATGGTGGTCGTGATGATGGTCGTGATGATGGTCGTGATGGTTGTCATGTCCCGCTCCGCCGAACAGACGCCGTATTTCGTGCGGTGCAAGGTACGGTATCACCTCATCACCGTGCCGAAAATCGTATGTAACGCCCTCAAGGTGGTGCGTGCGCATCACGCTGCGCATAACCTTGCGGTCTACCGTAAGCGGTATATATACCTGCATACCCTTGACAACGGCAGGCCAGTGCTGGTTGCCTATGGCGTGTCCCAGTTCTACGGCTGTGCGTACAGCCTTCTCCAGCGACTCCTCTCTCAAGGCAGAAACATCCGCCACAAGGACATCGTTCAGTTCCACCTTCACGGCGACGATAACACCTCTTTGGCTGTCATACGAAAGCACATCGCCGTCTTGCAGGCGCGTATTGCGCGGCAGAGCGACAGCACACTCAACACCCTCTCCGTCCACCGCCGTCAGACGGCTTTTCTGTGCCGTCCACTGGTCCAGGACGATATTGTTTACACGGCCGCCGAGAGCGCGCTCCCTCCATTCGGGAGCGCGCAGATTGCCTATAACATCAGTATATATATTCATAACCTAACTGAAGAAATGAAGTTGTGCAAGCGGCAGACGTGATGCCGGTTTTACGTAAGCGTGTACGCCGTTCACGTATACATTGAAGGTCTCCGGGTCTACGTCGATACGCGGCATACCCGAGTTACGCACCATGTCGGCTTTGGTAATCTGGCGCGTGCGACGCACGGGCCGAACCATACGGTCCAAACACAGACGCTCCTTTATACCGCAAGAGAATGCCGCCTCCGAGACAAACGAGATGCACGACTCCGGAAGCGCGGCACCGAATGCACCGAACATAGGACGGTAGAGACATGGCTGCGGCGTGGGCAGCGAAGCATTGGGGTCGCCCATATTCGCCCAATTTATGACACCGCCCTTGATAACCATCTTCGGTTTGGCCCCGAAGAACTGCGGCTCCCACAGTACCAAATCGGCTATCTTGCCCTTCTCGACCGAGCCGAGCCAGTCCGACACACCGTAAGTTATGGCAGGATTTATAGTTACCTTGGCAAGGTAGCGCAGTACACGGAAGTTGTCATTCTCATCCGAGTCTTCTGCCAGACGTCCGACAGCATCCTTCATAAACGATGCTGTCTGAATGGTTCTCAGGAATGATTCTCCAACGCGACCCATAGCCTGCGAGTCGGAGGATATCATCGACAGCACCCCCAAATCGTGCAGGACGCTCTCGGCAGCCTGCGTTTCTGGACGCACACGGCTCTCGGCAAACGACACGTCGGACGGAATCTTGGGATTGAGATTATGACACACCATAATCATATCGAACAGTTCCGCCTGCGAGTTGATACCGAATGGCAGCGTGGGATTGGTCGATGACGGAAGGACGTATGGCATGGATGCCACCTTCATAAGGTCGGGAGCATGGCCGCCGCCGGCACCTTCGGTATGATAGGTGTGTATCGTGCGGCCGTCCATAGCGGCTATCGTATCCTCGACATAGCCGCCTTCGTTGAGCGTGTCGGTATGAATGGCCACCTGTACGTCATAACGGTCAGCAATATCCAACGCCATACGTATCGCCGCAGGTGTCGAACCCCAGTCCTCGTGTATCTTCAGACCGCAGGCGCCAGCCTCTATCTGCTCCTCGAGAGAACCGGCAACAGAGCAGTTGCCCTTGCCCAGAAGGCCGACATTCACCGGAAGCGTCTCGAGAGATTTGAGTATGCGCTCTATATTCCAGCGGCCGGATGTTATCGTCGTACCGTTAGTGCCGTCAGTGGGACCTATACCGCCGCCGAAGAGTGTCGTGATGCCGTTGCTCAAAGCAGCATAGGCCTGCTGCGGTGATATCAGATGCACATGGCCGTCGATACCGGCCGCTGTAAGTATAAGGTGTTCGCCGGATATGGCATCCGTAGAGGCTCCCGTAACAAGGTCGGGATGCACACCCTCCATAATATTGGGGTTACCGGCCTTGCCTATGCCTGCAATCTTGCCGTCGCGGATGCCCACGTCGGCCTTGACTACGCCTATCACGGGGTCCAGAATGGTTACGTTGGTTATCACGACATCGAGCGACCCCTCCTTGGAGGTCATTGTGTTAGCCAGACCCATGCCGTCGCGCAGCGTCTTGCCGCCGCCATAGACCGCCTCATCTCCATAGACCCGCAAGTCCTTCTCTATCTCCACATAGAGACTCGTATCACCCAATCTGATTTTGTCGCCGACAGTGGGACCGAACAGGTTGGAATATTGCTGACGAGATATCTTTGCCATTGTTATTTCTCTTTTTTGGTTTTGCTCTTTTTATCTTTCGCTGCGGCAGTCTCATTGTCGCTGCCGGTCGTCTCCGTTGTTTTGAAGCCGCTGCGGCGCATAGTCTCCACAGCCCGTATACGCGCCGGAAAGTATGCAGGCGCATCTTCGTCGCCTGTATAGCCCATGACGAGTCCGTTGAAACCTATCACACGGCGCTTGCCCGAGTAGGCCACAACCTCAACCTCTTTCATATCGCCCGGTTCGAAACGCACAGCCGTCGTTGCCGGTATATTCAGATGACAGCCGAAACTCGCCTCGCGGTCGAACTCCAGATAGCGGTTAACCTCGAAGAAATGGAAGTGCGAGCCGACCTGAATAGGTCTGTCGCCCGTATTCCGCACCTCGAGGCGTGCCGTATAGCGGTCCGTATTGTACTCTATGGGGTCGGAGGCAAGCACCGTCCCGCCCACTACGACGTGAGCGGCGGGTGTAAATCCCTTTTTGCCCGGGTAGAGTTTGCTGTTTTCGAGCGCCTTGCCCGCAGGCGCACTCTTTGTCGTTCTCTTCTCCATAGCATCTATTTTATCGGATGATGTATACTTACGAGGCGTGAGCCGTCAGTAAAGACAGCCTCGACCTGCAGCAGTGTAATCATATCGGCAACGCCTTCCATAACATCTGCGCGACGCAGGACGCTCGCCGCAAGGTTCATAACCTCCTCGACGCTCTTGCCCTCGCGGGCGCCCTCCAAGGCTGCCGACGTGATATAGGCCACAGCCTCGGGATAGTTCAGTTTAAGACCTTTCTGTTTGCGGCGCTCGGCTATCATGCCCAGCGACAGAAGGGTCAGTTTGTCCAATTCTCTCGGTGTCAAATGCATATTTTCAATATTTTATCTGTTTTTAATAAATTGTCGTATCTTCGCATCGGTATCACCACATCGCCGTCGGCACTGTATTTGAGTATGCCGGTCGGAGAGTGTTTTCAATACCTAAAAAGTTTAATATTTATGTTCAAAGCAATGATTATCGCAGGTATCGGCGGCTTCATAGGCACCTGCCTGCGCTTTCTTACAGGCAAACTCTGCCGTTTTATTACCGACTCGCCTTTCCCCTACGGAACATTTACCGTGAACATCATCGGCAGTTTCTGCATCGGAATACTCTTCGGACTGGCAGAGAAGACCAACCTGCTCTCTCCGCAAATGAACGTGCTGCTCATAACGGGTTTCTGCGGAGGTTTCACTACCTTCTCGTCGATGGCCGATGATATGTACCTGCTCATTGAACAGAAGCATTGGTTTACATTCGGGGCCTACACTCTTTTGAGTTTCGCCCTCGGTCTGCTTCTCGTATGGGCCGGTCGTGCCGTCATCAAGGCTGCATAGAGACCGCCGCACGGCCTATCCAACCGGCTATCGGCAATTTTTGCGGACAGGCGCTCTCACAGCGTCTGCACGCAAGACATGACGAGGTCGGGACGAGACTCTCTTCTCCGGCAAATGACGGTTCAACCCCCCGGGTCATACGGTTGTATAGATAGAGGTATTGAGGTATGTCGATACCCGCAGGACAGACAGGAATACAATATCCGCACGCAGTACACTGCACGGGATTCATATTGCAAATCATCTCTGCCGCGCGCTCCACAACAGACTGTTCTTCAGGCGTCAGCGGCGCAGCAAATTGCAAGGCGGCCGTATTTCGCTCCATCTCCGAGACGGAACTCATACCGCTCAAAACCGTCGTAACACCATCCAGCCCTGCGGCAAAACGCAACGCCCATACCGACGCATCGTCCTCGGGATGCACGGCACGAAACAGCGTTTCAACCTGCGGCGGAACATTCGCCAGCATACCACCCTTGAGCGTGGACATTACGGTTACAGGTTTGCCATGACGGCGAGCCGTCCGGTAGCACTCCTGCGCACGCAGAGGCGTCTGTGTCCAATCAACATAGTTTATTTGCAGTTGCACGAAGTCCACTTCGGGATGAGCCGTAAGCATGGCATCGAGCAACTCGGGTGTGTCGTGGAACGAAAAGCCCGTCTCGCGTATAAATCCCTCTCTCTTCTTGCGCCCCACAAAGCCGAAGCAGTCGAAACGCTCGGCATTTTCGCAGAAGGTCTGCGTGGCGCAATGAACAAGGTAGCGGTCGAAGTAACCCACACCGCAGCGGAGCAACTGCTCGGCAAAAATTCGCTCCATATCATCGGCGCTCTCCAGAAGCATCGTCGGCATCTTGTCCGTCAGACGAAACCTGTCGCGCGGATAACGCTCCACAAGTGCAAGGCGCAGCGCCTGCTCGCTATGACCGTCGTGGTAAGTCCACGCCGTATCGAAGGTATCGAAGCCGCGAGAGAGAAAGATATCGGTCATACGCATAAGCGCAGCGATATCTATCGAGGTGTTGTCCGCCGCATCTTTCAGCGGCAGACGCATACACCCGAAACCGAGTTTTCCACTCATAGTTCTATCCTCTGATGACATATTTGATTATGGCCCAGCAGCCGAAGATTTGCAGCACCATACCGGCGATACCCATTCTGAAGTCTTGCAGGGCAGTGAATAGCGACCCGGTAAGCAGCCACTCGAAAGCCGTACCCGTAACCTGGTAAAACAGCACCACACCTGTAACAATCAGAAGCGATATCTTTTTGAAATGTGCGGCAGCCCAGCCTGCGGCAAGCGCCAGAACGACCGACTTGAAGAGTATCGATGGCAGCGAAGAGAGCATAGGCATGCCGAAGATGAGATAGTTTACTACCGGCGAAGCCACAGCCGTAAGCAGACCCACTTTCCAGCCATATTTGTAGGCACCTATCAGCGTAAAGAGATATATCGGCAGCAAAATATGCCCTCCGCCAGGCACCAGATGACATAGCTGCGGAAAGACGATATTGCCGAGAATAAAGAGTGCGGCCGCAACATATGTTCCGGCCTGTCGGTAATCAAACGAATGAAGTTTGACGGTCGTTGTGTTCATAACATAGGAATTTTAGTGAAACATACTTATGTAGACGAGTCTGTGTTTCACAAAATCGGTGCCACCGTGCAGAGCATCATGCGGCGTTGTTATGAAGCGTATGAATGGCCGGCAGTCTATTGCTGTCTGCGGCGAACAAAGAGCAAGGCGTCAAGCCTGTCGCCGGCAAAAGGAGCCGTATAGTTCCACGAGAATCGCCCGCCGGAGTGGCGTACCGACTCTTTGACAAGCATCCAGCAGTTGCTCGCATCCGAACAGTTGTCGGCATCTGCCCCCACGACCCATTTATAGATATCGTAAACGCCTTCGGGAATATCGTCCCTGACGAAGCGTACCGAAGCGCCCTTGCGTTTTGCCACCATATACGATTTGCCGTAGAAAACAGCGCTGTCGCTTACTGTATTCCACCCGTTACGGCTCTTTGCCATCTCCGAGTCTATCACCATACGCTCGCAGCCACCTATGTCAAGCAGGTCGGAGACGGCCGTAAGCAATGAAGCACCCAACCCGGACAAATTCTCCGTAGTAACCCACTCGCCGTTTTCATTACGGTTATAATAGGTATAGGGGGTCTCGAATGTCATGGCAAGTGTCTTCTCGCCGAAACGGTTCCAGTACCAACCCTCGGCAAATCGCGATGAAAGTTTCGAGAACCCTTCCTCGCCCGAAGCATAGAACTTCGTATGATTCATCGTAAGCGCCGAAAGAAGCATCTCGCGTTTGAAAAAAGAGTCCGATGTCGATTGAGCCGTATGAATCCAATAGGTTACGTGAGGCGCCACCTGCGAGTGCAGATTCAGCGCCACGTCCATAGGTCTGTCTGCCGTCAGCCGCTCTATCGTCCGTTTGAGGATTGCCACCTCCGGCTCGGTCTGCGACTCGGGACGGTTCCAGTTTATCTCCATATTGACACCTGTCGGCGTCGAGCGCGAATATCCGCCGAAGACTCCGTCGGGATTTGTCTCGGGGACGATATAGAAGATTGCATTGCGACGCATCTGAGACGCAATGGCGGTGGTATCCACAAGTGCATTCACAAGACCTCGCAGATTCCATGAGGCGGGAGCCTCACTGGTATGCACACGGGAATGAATCCACACCTTGCGCTTATTCTCATAGGGAACAAAGGGGTCAGTTACGGTGAGCATAAACACCGTCCGACCCTCACCGCTCACACCTATCGAGTCGCGGACAATCCACGGAGAATCGCACCAGCGCTCTATATCCGCTATGCAATCGGCATGGGTATAGGGAGCGAAATAGGCTACATAGACACTGTTGCGCTCAAAGTATTTGCGGACAGTATATCCGTCAGCCCTGTCATCCTTGTCAAAACGGCTGTAGTTCACACCGTCATAGGAGTAGAACGGACGCACGACGTCGCTTCCGACAATCTTCAGAAACACCACGCTGCCTGCCACGCCGTCCATGCGAAAATGGAACCAGCGGCCGCTCGGCGGCGTCTGTATATCGACCGGATTTTGGGGGTCGGTACGTGTTACGACCTCGATGGTATGCACCGGCAGCGAGTCAAGCACACCCTCATTCACATAGTGTGTATGACAGAGAGTTATACTGCCTATATTTCCGCTGTCAAAGTCGGCAGAGATTGTTACCTGCGCCGAAACAGCGCCGCTTACTGCCAGCAGCGCAAAAAAAACAGACAGAAATTTAAGCCCTTTCATATCCTCACGTCAATATCCACAAAGATAGGAAATTATTTGCAAATTACACGCAAAAAAAGAGACACCCTCCTAAAGAGGATGTCTCTCCATGTATTCAGTTTACGTTCAGCTATCCGAGGAACGAGAGCAGGATACCGGCAGCAACAGCCGAACCTACCACACCCGCCACATTGGGACCCATAGCGTGCATAAGCAGGAAATTGCTGGGATTCTCCTCCTGACCCACCGTCTGCGACACACGCGCAGCCATAGGCACGGCCGACACACCTGCCGAACCGATAAGAGGATTGATTTTCTTGCCCTCCTTCGAGAAGAGATTCATAAGTTTTGCCAGCAGCACGCCGCCTGCCGTACCGCAGGCAAAGGCGATGATACCCAAAGCGAGAATACCCAGAGTCTGCCAGTTGAGGAACGACTCTGCCGTAGCCGTAGCACCTACCGAGATACCGAGGAAAATGACCACGATATTCATCAACTCATTCTGCACCGTTTTGCTCAAACGGTCAACGACGCCGCACTCCTTCATAAGGTTGCCAAGCATAAGGCAGCCGATAAGCGGAGCAGCGCTCGGAAGCAGCAGCGATATGATAATCGTAATTACAAGCGGGAATAAAATCTTCTCGGTCTTGGAGACGGTTCGCAGCTGCGACATCTTGATTGCACGCTCCTTTTTGGTCGTCAGAGCTCGCATGATGGGCGGCTGAATCACAGGAACGAGAGCCATATAAGAGTATGCAGCAACGGCAATAGGACCAAGCAAATGTGGAGCAAGTCTTGCCGTGAGGAAGATAGAGGTAGGACCGTCAGCACCGCCGATGATACCTATCGAACCCGACTCATGGGGACTGAAACCCAATGCTGTAGCACCTATAAATGTGAGGAAGATACCTATCTGCGCCGCAGCACCCAGGATAAAGCTCTTGGGGTTGGCAATCAGCGGGCCGAAGTCGGTCATGGCACCCACACCCACGAAGATAAGGCAGGGATAGATACCCAACTTGACACCTAAATAGAGGTAGTCGATAAGACCGGCGCTGTTAACGAAGATATCCCAATGCACATGTCCGCCCTCAAACAGTTCGGTGTGGAACATCTCAGCCCCGGGAAGGTTCGTCAGCAGCATACCGAAAGCGATAGGCAGCAGCAACAGCGGCTCGAACTTGTGTTTGATTGCAAGATAGAGCAGCAGCAGCGCCACGCATATCATAACGGCATATTTCCAGCCGCCGGCCTCGAAGAAGGCCATAAAACCGGCTTCATTTACAAATTTAAGCAGGCTTTCGGTTGTAGATGATGAAAGTATGGAACCCAACATATTCGCAGTCTATTATTCGAGTGTTAACAATACTGCGCCCTCGGCAACGGTCTCGCCTTCGTGAACCGATACCGATGCCACACGACCTGCACGGTCGGAGTCGATGTTGTTCTCCATCTTCATCGCCTCGACGACAACCAGCGTCTGACCAGCAGCGACCGTATCGCCCGCTTTTACCTTGAGCGAGAGTACGGTACCCGGCAGAGGGCAGTGAATCTGATGAGCGCCCGACGGAGCAACAGCAGCCACCTTGGGTGTAGGAGCAGCCGTCTGGGGAGCCACACTGAGGCCCGTCTCCCTGGGTGCAGCCGAAATCTGAGGTTTGCTGCCCGTAAGAGGCTTGCCGCCCTCGATATCGACAGTGTACGATATGCCATTGACGGTAACCTGTGCAACCGTCGAGGCCTCGTTTATCTCGTTTATCGCCACATCGTAGCGATGTCCGTTGATTTTCAATACGTAATCTTTCATAACTGGTGTATTGTTTTATTTCTTATGGTCGGGCATTGAAGTCAGGCCGTGAATCTTTGAGTTCCAGGGCGAGTAGGTACGCGCTATGCGGTTGATGGTTATCATCTCCGATTCGCGGTCGTGAATAACACTTTTGTAGAGTTTCAGGGCCGTGATTATGGCGGCAGCCAACTCGTCGTTCATATGCACCTTTGCAGCAGGCGCTTTCTTCTTGTGTGCAGTGAAGATTTTGCCGAATCCCTTCATGATGAAGATAAGCACAACCAGCACCATCACCACGAGTGAGAAGCCGATACCGGCTATTATCAATATTTCACCCCAATCAGCATTCATAATTCAATCTGTTTACAAAGGTATGTTGGAGTGTTTCTTGGGAGGATTCTGCAAACGCTTGGTCGAGAGCGACTGCAAAGCGCGTATGATGCGGAAACGCGTGTTGCGAGGCTCGATGATATCATCGATATAGCCGTAGCGCGCAGCGTTGTAGGGGTTGGAGAACTTGTCGTTGTACTCCTGCTCCTTCTCTGCCACGAACTTGGCACGCTCCTCGGGATTCTCGATTGCCGCAACCTCTTTTGCGTGAAGCACGCCGACAGCGCCGCTCGCACCCATAACAGCAATCTCGGCCGTAGGCCATGCATAGTTGATATCGCCGCGAATATGCTTCGACGACATAACGATATATGCACCGCCGTATGCCTTGCGCAGTGTAACCGTAACCTTGGGTACCGTAGCCTCGCAGTATGCGAAGAGCAGCTTTGCACCGTGAGTAATAACACCGCCGTACTCCTGTGCCGTACCCGGCAGGAAGCCCGGGACGTCCACAAGCGTTACCAAAGGTATGTTGAACGCGTCGCAGAAACGCACGAAGCGCGCTGCCTTGCGGCTGGCGTTGATATCCAGCACACCCGCCATAAACTTGGGCTGGTTGGCTATGATACCTACGCTCTGACCGTTGAAGCGGGCGAAGCAGGTGATTATGTTCTTTGCATAGGAAGCAGCCGACTCGAGATAATCACCGTCATCGACAATGGCCTTGATAACTTCGGTCATATCGTAAGCCTTGTTGGGGCTGTCGGGGATAATCTCGTTGAGCGAATCCTCAAGACGTGCGATACTGTCCTTGCAGAGAGCCAGAGGTGCATCCTCCATATTGTTCTGCGGCATATATGAGAGCAGTTTGCGGATAAGAGCCACACACTCCTCCTCGGTATCGACAGCGAACTGCGCCACACCCGATTTTGTGGTGTGCATCGTTGCGCCGCCGAGTTGCTCCTGCGTTACATCCTCGCCCGTAACGGTCTTAACGACCTTGGGACCTGTAAGGAACATATTCGAAGTCTGACGCTTCATGATGATAAAGTCGGTCAGTGCGGGCGAATATACCGCGCCGCCGGCACACGGGCCGAGGATGGCCGAAATCTGGGGAACGACTCCCGATGAGAGTACATTGCGCTGGAAGATGTTGGCATATCCTGCAAGAGCATTGATACCCTCCTGGATACGAGCGCCGCCCGAGTCATTAAGACCGATGCACGGAGCGCCGTTGCGCATTGCCATATCCTGCACCTTGCAAATCTTCTCGGCCATCGTTATCGACAGCGAACCTGCCGTTACGGTGAAATCCTGTGCATAGATGTATACCAATCGGCCGTCGACGGTACCGTAACCCGTTACCACGCCGTCGCCGTAGGTATGTTTCTTCTCCATATCGAAGTCGTAGCAGCGGTGTGTTACGAACATATCGAACTCCTCGAAACTGCCCTCGTCGAGCAGCATCTCTATACGCTCACGAGCCGTATATTTGCCCTTTTCATGCTGCTTGTCGATGGCCTTCTGGCCGCCGCCCAGACGGGCCTGCTCACGATTGGCGATAAGTTTTTCAACCTGTTTCTGAATCTCGCTCATAGTTTTATGCAGATATCATTTATTATTTGTTCTTATCCTCGCACAGCTCGGTCAGAATACCCTGCGTAGACTTGGGATGCAGGAAGGCGATAGTCATACCCTCGGCACCCTTGCGCGGTGTTGCGTCGATAAGGCGCACGCCCTTTTCAGCGGCATCGGCAAGTTGCTCCTCGATATTCTCGCAGGCAAGTGCCATGTGGTGGATACCTATACCGCGATTCTCGATATACTTCGCGATGGTCGAATCCTCGCTCGTAGGCTCCAAAAGTTCTATCTTGGTCTGACCCAGTTTGAAGAATGCGGTGCGAACCTTCTGGTCTGCCACCTCTTCGATTGCGTAACATTTCAGGCCGAGTACATTTTCCCAGTAGGGAATCGCTTCATCGAGGCTCTTAACGGCTATGCCCAGATGTTCGATGTGTGAAACTTTCATGGTTTTTATAATTTTATAATTTATTAAACTTTGCGTTCGTGTTATAATCTGCTAATACGTGTAAATTTCCGCTCCCGCCACTTAAATTCGCGCACTATCCAAAACTCGTGTCCGCTGCTATAATTTACCAACTCCAAAAAATCCCACAAAGATACTTTTTCTTTCCGAAATATGAAACCGTTCAGAGGCTTTTTTACACTATATGCGCATCTTTTTTCATATTCCCGTCTGCGGGCTGCGATTTTGTGCCGCAACGTTGGCGGATAACAAAATTTTCACTACCTTCGTTCCGCTTAACCGTATTTTTCAAAATGAGGAGGATAATCTTTGCAGCGGCGGTAATATTCGCCCTCCTGACGGTGGGGGAAGCATCGGCCCAGCGTATCGCCAACGGCGAGAAAATACCCAAATTCAAAGCGGAACACTGGCTTGAAGATATCATTCCCGAGGATGCCGACTATACATACATAGAGTTTATCCGCTCCTCATCCATGCCCTGCATAGAGTCCTGCCACAAGATGAAACGCCATGCCGACAACTCCGAGCGGCCGATGCGTATGATTTTCATCACACGCGAAGAGCCTTGCCGTATTCACCACAGCATACGCGAGTGTCTCGGACGGTATGCCGGAGTGCTGATAGATGACTCGGGGCGCATCTTCGAGGAGTTCGGGATACAATATGTACCCTTCGGTGTGATAATAGACAGAAAACGGCACGCGATATGGTTCGGAAACCCGCTGACGACAGACAACGCATATCTGAAAAAGATAATCGAAGAGGAATGACACAATATACCAAAATAGAGCATTTCGAGAGAGAGTACGCCGATACGCACCACGATACGGCGCTCAACGTAACCGACGGCGTGGACTCACAGCCATCGGTAAACCCCTATTTCGTCCGCAAGAAACGTCGCACGCTCTCTACAGATGAGTATGTAGACGGAATACTTGCAGGAGATATCACAACCCTCTCGCAGGCCATAACCCTTGTCGAGAGCAACAATCCCGACCACTACGCGCAGGCGCAACAGATAATAGAGCGTTGTCTACCGCACGCCGGCCGCTCCATTCGCATCGGTATCACCGGTGTTCCGGGTGCCGGCAAATCGACATTCATAGAGGCTGTGGGCAATATGGTAACATCGCTGCGCCACCGTCTGGCTGTGCTGGCTATCGACCCCTCGTCGGAGCGCAGCGGCGGTTCCATTCTGGGCGACAAGACACGTATGGAGAGCATCTCGGCCAACCCCGACGTCTTTATACGTCCATCTCCTTCAGCCGGTTCCTTGGGAGGCGTGGCACGCAAAACGCGCGAGACAATCATTCTGTGCGAGGCTGCCGGATTCGACGTTATATTTATCGAGACAGTAGGTGTGGGACAATCCGAGACGGCCGTACACTCCATGGCCGATATGTTTATGCTGCTTCAGATTTCCGGTGCCGGCGACGAACTGCAAGGTATAAAGCGCGGAATAATGGAGATGGCCGACATGATGGTAATTACCAAGTCCGACGGAGCGAACATCGAAAAGGCGCAACTTGCAAAAGCGCAGTTCCAGAATGCACTGAGGCTCTTTCCAATGCCCGACTCGGGTCGCCGTGCGCAGGTCTACACCTGTTCGTCCACCGAGCGTACCGGTTTGGAGGAGGTGTGGAAAGGGGTCGAGGAGTATATCGACCACGTGCGCGCCAACGGCTGGTTCGCCACGAACCGCAGCCGCCAGAACAAATACTGGATGTACGAGACGATAAACGAGTCGCTTAAAAATGATTTCTACCGCAATCCGTCGGTCGAGGGCCGCATAGCGGAGTTCGAGCGTGAGGTTTTGGAGGCACGCATGAGTTCATTCATCGCCGCCAAACGCCTCCTCGACATATATGAGAGCCAAAAGAGAGATTGACACGACTGAAAACACACTCTCCTTTGCGCCTTTTTTTGTATATTTGCGGTGCGGCCGCACGATGCATAGAGGCAGCAACCGCAAAAGATGTGTAAGACGAAACGACAAACAGAATCAAAGAATAAAGAATAACAGATAACTGCAAACCATGAATGTACTTGTTTTGAATTGCGGCAGTTCGTCGATAAAGTATCAGGTTATTGACATCGACGAGAATGGACACCGCCTCACGGCCAAGGGTCTTGTCGAGAGAATATCCCTTCCGGAGGGTGTACTCACGCACAAGCCCGCAGGCAAGGAGCCGTACCGGCTGCAAACTCCCATACCCAATCATACCGAGGGCATACGTCTCGTATTGGAGGCGCTGACAGACAAAGAACACGGCGTAATATCATCGCTCGACGAGATTCATGCCGTAGGACACCGCGTGGCGCACGGCGGAGAGTTCTTCCCCGAGAGTTGCATTGTCGATGACGATGTCAAAGAGAAGATACGCTCTCTGTTCGAGATAGCACCGCTGCACAACCCTGCCAATCTGGAGGGTGTACTCTCAATAGAGAAGGTGCTGCCGTCGGTACCGCAGGTAACGGTTTTCGATACCTCGTTCCACCAGACAATACCGGCAGTGAACTATCTCTACGCGCTGCCGACAGAATATTACGAAAAATACCGTGTGCGCAAATACGGTTTTCACGGTACAAGCCACAAACACGTCGCACACATGGGTGCGCAACTTGCAAACCTCGACCTTGAGAACTCTAAAATCATCACCTGCCACATCGGCAACGGCGCATCGGTTACGGCAATCCTCAACGGCAAGTCATACGATACGTCGATGGGATTCTCCCCCCTGGACGGTCTTATCATGGGTACGCGCTGCGGCAGCGTCGATGCGAGTGCCATAACGTTTATCGGTGAGAAGGAGTCGATGAGTTATGCAGAACTCAATGCTATGATGAACAAAAAGTCGGGTATGCAGGGTATGACGGGTCTTTCGAGCGATATGCGCGACATAGACGACGCATACGAGAGCGGCAACCCCAAAGTAATAACGGCACGCGACGCCTACTATCTGCGCATAAAGAAGTTCGTGGGTGCATACGCAGCCGAGATGGGCGGTGCGGACCTTATAATATTCACGGGCGGCGTAGGCGAGAACTCATCAGACCTGCGAAAATCCGTATGCTCGGACATGGAGTATATGGGCCTGCATCTGGACAATGATATAAACGACCGCACGCGCGGAGAGAATGTTATCATATCGACTCCGGAATCAATGGTCAAGGCGGCTGTCATAGCGACCGACGAGGAACTTGTCATAGCAAGCGACACCTATAATTTAGTAAAGGGGTTGGCATAACCGACCGAAAAAAGGAAAATAGGAAAAAGTAACACATACAAAACATAAGCAATGATAACCAAACTGAGTGAAATAGTAGAGGCTGCGCGCAGCAATGGACGCAAGCGCATAGCCGTTGCCTACGGACAGGATTCACACACCCTCGAGGCGGTATACGATGCCTACAAAGAGGGTCTTATCGACGCCACGATATACGGCGACCGTGAAACGATAGAGAGGGTCTGCACACAGAACGGTATCGACTCCGCTCTCTTTGAGATTGTAGACGAAAAGAGCGACACGAAGTGCGTATCGCTTGCAGTAGCCGATGTCGTATCGGGCAAAGCCGATATTCTTATGAAGGGACTCGTCTCGACAGATAAATATATGCGCGGCATACTTAACAAGGATGCCGGTCTGTTCCCCCCGAAGGGTACGCTGAGCCACGTAGCCATAATGGAGATGCAGGACTACCACAAACTGGTGGTTATAAGCGACGTTGCGGTAATTCCGCTGCCCGATTTCAAGCAGAAGCAGAAACTTATAGGTTATCTGGCCGACACGGCTCGTCTTTTGGGTGTCGAGACGCCCAAAATAGCCTGCATAGCCCCCTCGGAGCAGGTGTTGCCGACAGTAATATCCTCTACCGACGGCGCCATACTGGCCAAGATGGGCGACCGAGGTCAACTCGGCAATGTGATAGTGGACGGTCCCCTCTCGCTGGATGTGGCTCTCTACAAAGATGTTGCAGAACATAAGAAGGTAAAGGGTTCGACCGTAGCCGGAGACCCCGACTGTCTGCTCTTCCCGAATATCGAATCGGGCAACGTATTCTTCAAGTCGGTATCGCACCTCGGACACGGCGAACTGGCTGCTATGGTGGCAGGTACCAACAAGCCTTGCGTACTCACCTCACGCGGCGACTCGACACTGACAAAGAAATACTCCATTGCACTGGCTTGTCTGGCTGCAAAATAACTCTATTATGATATCCGGTTTCGCATTGGCGAAGCCGGATATCGCTTTTCACACCAACAAACAGCCAACCGTCAATCACTATCCGCTTAAAAATGAGTTTTCTGATTCTTGTTATCAATCCAGGTTCCACGTCCACCAAGATAGCACTCTACAACGATGAGAAGCAGGAGTGGAGTACTACACTGCGACACTCAATAGAGGAGTTGAAACGCTATCCCGACAGTTTCTCACAACTCGACTGGCGACTGTCGATGATACTCGCAACACTCTCCGGATACGGCACCGACCTGCACTCCCTCGCAGCGGTAATAGGGCGCGGAGGGTTGCTGAAGCCTGTTCCAGGAGGCGTGTACGAAGTCGATGACAATATGGTCGATGACCTGCGCACGGCATCCATGCAGCATCCGGCCAACCTGGGCGCGCCGCTGGCACTCGCAATAGCGCGCATGGCAGGTGTAAAGGCTTTTATCGCCGACCCGCCGATAATGGATGAGATGAGCGACGTGGCACACGTTACGGGTATAAGAGAGATACGCCGCAGAAGTGTGTTCCATGCGTTGAACCACAGAGCCGTAGCAAGACGCTATGCACGTATAGTAAACCGCAACTACGAAGAGTTGAATCTTATCATAGTACATCTCGGCGGCGGCATATCGGTTGCTGCCCACCAAAAGGGACGTGTTACGGATGTAAACAACGCCTACGACGGCGACGGACCGATAGCACCCGAGCGCGCAGGCACTATTCCGGCAGGACAGTTGGCAGACCTGTGTTTCTCGGGCAAGTATACGCACGAGGAGGTTAAGAGACTCTGTTGCGGTCGCGGAGGTATTGTAGACCTTATGGGTACGAACGCTATGGAGGATGTACGGGCGCGTGCGGCCGGAGGCGACAGAGAGGCGGCTCTTATGGTGGATGCCGTGTGCTACACCGTTGCCAAAAGCGTAGGCGCTATGGCCGCCGTACTCAAAGGCGAGGTGGATGCGATACTGCTCACGGGCGGAATGGCACACAGCAAACTGATGACCGATAAGATTGCCGACTGCTGCCGTTTCATCGCATCGATAGAGATTTTCCCGGGAGAGGATGAGATGGGCGCTTTAGCCGAAAATGCCATGAGAGTTCTGCGTTCGGAGTGTGAAGTGAAACAATATGCCTGAACAGACAAAAAAAACGATGAAAATACTGATACTCAATGGGCCTAACCTCAACTTGCAGGGACGTCGCGACAAGGATGTCTACGGCGTGGAGAGTTTCGGCAGTTACCTGCCGAAGTTGCAGGCACGATTTGCGGATGTCGATATAGAGTTGCGGCAGTCAAACATCGAGGGCGAACTGATAGATATGCTGCAACAGAGCGAGGGCGCGTACAACGGTATAGTGTTCAATGCCGGAGGGTATACGCACACCTCGGTGGCCCTGCGCGATGCCATAGAGTCCGTCGCGACACCCGTTGTAGAGGTGCATATATCTCGGATAGCGGCACGTGAGGAGTTCAGACACACGTCGCTCATATCTCCCGTATGCCGAGGTTCGATATCGGGCTTCGGGCTTGACTCCTACCGGCTCGGCATAGAGGCGTTAATCGAGATTCTGCACCAAGACCAAGACCCAAAAGAGAAACACTGACCGCGAAACGAAGAGAATGGGCAGCGAACTGAAAACGAAGGTCGCCGCAGGCGTGGCGTGGAATATCGCCGAGAAGACGGGGTCGATGCTGCTGCAAATGGCAGTAAGCATCATCGTGGCGCGTCAACTCATGCCCGAGGATTTCGGCGTGATGGCCATCCTCACATTCTTCACCTCAATAGCCCTCGTTCTTGTAGACAGCGGATTCTCGCAAACTTTAATACGCAAAAAGAGTATCGCCGACAGGGATTTGACGTCGGTATTCTTCTTTAATCTGGCGATGTCGGTTCTGCTCTACCTGCTGTTTACAGCCATAGCGCCTGCCGTAGCCGCATTCTACGACCTCGGTGTAATTTCGAAGATAGCACCGGTACTTTTCCTTCTGCTGCCGGTAAATGCTCTTTGCTCGATACAGAATACAATCTTTGTACGGCAGTTCCGTTTCGGTCTGCTGTCAAAGGCAACCCTTGCCTCATCGCTTGTCGGAGGTGCAGCCGCCATAGTTATGGCCCTCTCCGGTTGCGGTGTATGGAGCCTCGTGGGGCAACGATTGGCAACCGCCGCCGCAAAGAGCATCATCCTGTGGATTTGCAGCGACTGGAGACCCTCGGCACGCATCTCGACGGCACCCGTACGCCGGATGGCGCCATTCTCGCTGCGGCTGCTTGCAACGGATATAATAGCCTCCGTATACAACAATATCGCGCAGATGTGTATCGGCAAGGTCTACACCCCCGACACTCTCGGATATTTCAACCAGGCGCAGAAATTCAAAGACCTGCCAGTAACATCCACAATGCAGTCGATACAGAGCGTTACCTACCCCGCCCTCTCGAAGATAGGAGGCGAACGGGAGAAGTTCGCCGAAAGTTACCGCCTGGTACTTACCACCGTAGCATTTATGATGTTCCCTCTTATGGCGGGACTGGCAGCCGTTGCGGATGATATGTTTATGCTGCTGCTCGGCGAGAAATGGATGCCGACGGTTCCCTATCTGCGCATACTCTGCATCACGGGCCTCTTTATACCTCTCACGTCAATATCGGCCAATATCCTCAAGGTGGCCAGCGACGGACGTATAATAGTCCGTCTCGAGATAATAAAAAAGGTGATAATGACAGTCGTGCTGGTAGTTACCCTGATGATAAACGTCGAGGCTGTGGCGTGGGGACTTGCCGCTATGGCAGCCGTCGATTTTATCGCCACATTCATTGCCTCGATGCGTTACACCTCGCTCACGGCACTGCGTATGGTGCGCTCGCTGCTGCCCGTAACTGCCGTAACGGCTCTGATGTATGTTGTTGTAATGCTCACCGGAGAGGCGGCAGGCGACACTTTCTCGGCGTGGGTGCGTATGAGCATAAAAATTGCCGCCGGTATTGCAGTATACATCTCGGCGGCATTCATATTCCGTCTTGAGTCGGCACGCGAGGTGCGCTCAATAGCAAAACGTCTCTTTCTTAAACGATAATCGCACGCCGCAGGCTAAAAATGCGAAAAACCCTGCCAGTCAGGGAATATCCTTACACCATTCTCCAGCCAGCATATCTCCTCTCCATACTCCGATACGGGCAGTATACGTCCCACAACCGACGGCGCATACCCGAACCGAAGCGCGAACTCCCTTTGCAGGCTCTCTGCCGATGCAGCCGCGACGGTAAACAGCAACTTGTAATCTTCACCTCCGCAGACCGCTGTCGCGGTATCTGTCGCGCATGGGATATTAGCAGTCTCTATCTCGGCTCCCGTATGCGACGCTTTGAGAATATGTATCAAGTCCGATGCAAGACCATCCGATAAATCCATCATGGCGTGTACCTCTTTGTGCGCGCCCAACCATCGTCCCTCCTCAATCTGCGGCACAGGATTGCGATGCACTATGGCGAATGGCGTATCAGTATCTCCGTCAAGGATATCACGCAGTCCCGCCGCCGAGGCGCCAAGTTCTCCGCATACCATAACGACATCGCCCGCAACGGCTGCACTGCGGCGTTTGATATGCTCATTGCGCACACGGCCTATGGCAGTTATACTTATCGTTATACCGGTCTTGGAAGAGGTCGTATCGCCGCCCGCAAGGGCCACACCCCACTGCTCGGATAAAGCGTGATAGCCGCGCATAAACTCCCCGGCCCATTCGCCGCAGGCGTCCGCCGGCAGCGAGAGCGAGAGCAACGAGGCGACCGGTTCGGCACCCATAGCCGCCACATCGCTCAGATTAACAGCAAGCGACTTGGCTCCAATCTCATAAGCAGATGACGACGCACGCAGGAAATGCACATCCTCGGCAAGCGTATCGACCGTGAAGACCAACGATTCGCCGCCACCGATATCCAGCACGGCACAATCATCGCCAATACCTTCGAAGCCACGCTCCGGAAGCGATGAAAAGAGTTTTTTTATACCCTCTATAAACCCGAACTCCGACATAACGCCGCTTAAAAAGATATCTAACAGAAATAACAGAACAGTCTGACCCCGGACGGCTATTTTATGATATAGACATCCTCGTCCGGCCGCTGCATATTGAAACGCTCACGCGCGAAGCGCTCGAGGTAATCCTTGTATTGAAGTCTCTCGATAAGAGTGCTGTCGGCGGTGATACTCTTTTGATACTCCGCCTTCTCGTGTTCGAGAGCGGCTATGCGGCGGCGTGTCCGAATTATCGACTTGAGATTGCCCGCAACGATATATGCCGTGAAGATAAATATCACGACAGTAGAGCCTATCCATAATCCGCGAGCAACCTTAACTTTCATTCTACCTGATGTTTATATATTTATGCGTCTGCAACGAGAGTCTCCAGCGAGGATTCCTCTTTATATATTCTACAATCATCGGCAGAGCCTTCGTCCTTGCCCCCCACTCGGGTTGCAGGAAGAGCCTGCACTCCATCCTCACCTTCGCCGCACACTCCTCGGCCCACAGCAGGTCATCATCTGCCGCAACGACAATCTTCAATTCATCTGCCCGAGCAAAAACATCTGCCTGCGGAGCCTTGACTCTTTTTGGAGAGAGACATATCCAGTCGAAAGAGCCTTGTAGCGTGTGCGTACCCGACGTCTCGAGAAGAATCGCCACCCCCTCCTTGTGCAACGCCTCGGTGAGCGCCTCAAGCGGATGCATCGACGGCTCGCCGCCCGTAATCACTACACGTCCTATCCCCGACTGCACGGCATGGCTGACGATATCGCTCACGCTCATCATCTGCGCACTGCCAACCTCTCGCGCATAAGCCGTATCGCACCAGGGACAACCCGTATCGCAACCGCCAAGACGTATGAACCACACAGCCTCGCCCGTATGGAACCCTTCGCCTTGCAGTGAGCCGAACTCCTCGACAACAGGCAGTTGCTCTGCGGCGTTGTTAATCATTCGACAGAACGTAAATATCTTTGAGCGAGCGTCCTACCTGGTCGTAATCCAGTCCGTAGCCCACGATAAAGTCATTGCCTATCTCCATAGCACGATACTTTATCTCCATATCGTAGAGATACTTCTCCGGCTTGAAGAACAGGGTGCATACCTCTACCGAGCGCGGATTTCTCTGCTTGAGATAGTCCACCATATAGTTTATGCTGTGTCCCGTCTCGACAATATCCTCGACGATGATTATATCGCGGCCCGTAATATCGAAGTCGATGCCGAGTTGCTGGTTTATCTTGCCGGTAGATTGGGTTCCCTCGTATGAAGATATCTTCACGAAGACAATCTCATTGACGAAATCGACCTTGCGCGTAAGGTCGGCCAGGAACATAAATGAGCCGCTCAGGACGCTGACGAAGATGGGCGGACGTGAGCATGAAGCATAATCGCGGTTGAGTTTACCCGCAACATCAGCCACAACGGCGTCGATTTCCGATGCGGGAATCATCACCTTGAAATACTTGTCGTGAAGTTTGATTTTGTTCTCCATTGCAGAAAGGGGTTTTCGAAAATATTAGTTGCAAAGGTAGCAATAATTTGTCATAATTGAAAAAACAGAGGTGAAAAATGATAGAGATTTAGGACTCTATTTTGTCGTAAATCAGACCGGCTTGTATTATAAATAAAAATGCACCTCAAAGAGGTGTTAAAAATCATTCGGTTTTTTGTTACTCATGCTCTGCAAAGTCTGCAAGCAAGCCTTTGCTATCGCTTAATCGCAACGTTGCGCCGCCTCGTGGTGGTGTCATGGTCGGCGCAATAAAATTGGTATCATTAGACAAAAAAATCCTCCCTTTTGCAAAGGGAGGATTTAGGAGGGAATGTTGGACTTATACGCCGAAGCCCTCTATTAAAACTATACTAACCCCGAGAATCCAAGGAACGCCATTGCCATCAAGGCTGCGGTGATAAGGGCTATCGGCGTACCTTTCATAGCTGCGGGTACATCCTCGAAGTCGAGACGCTCGCGGATGCCGGCGAAGAGAACCATCACCAACGCGAAACCCACTGCCGTCGAGAACGAGTATACAACGCTATGCAACAGACTGAACTCTTTCTGAATCATACCGAGTGCCACACCCAGCACCGCGCAGTTGGTGGTGATAAGGGGCAGGTACACGCCCAAAGCAGTGTAGAGGGACGGCATGGCTTTCTGGAGAAACATCTCGATGAACTGGACCAGAGAGGCAATGACCAGGATGAAGACGATGGTCTGCATAAATTTCA
>JAFLRT010000070.1 GCA_022511295.1 Alistipes sp.
AAAACATCCGGGTTACATAACTCGGATGTTCTTTTGAAATATTGTATGATTATTACGGTCAGAACTGCTGACGGCGCAGCCATTCGCCCATAAACCTGTCGTAGACTATATAGCCTTGGTCGATCTTGTATATCAACTCCTTGTCTGTGAGTTTCTTGACAAAACCCTCTACGCTACTTGCCGCTTTAAGGTCATATTTGTTTATGAAATCACCTGCAAGTATCTCTTTAACACAGCCCTCGGCGGCAATCGCTTTCAGCAGACGTATGCATCCGGCGGAATAGGCACTCAAAATAGACTCATAGCCGAAACTCGATTCGCCTATAATCTCTGTAACGGCATACTCCACAAGGGCATCATCAGCCGTGCGGCGATACTCATAAAGGCGATTCATAACATTCTGAATATACCAAGTGTGTCCGTCAAACCGCTCGTATATCTTTCTGAACAACTCTTCGGGCAGTTCGATGTTTGGTCGGCAGAACTTCGATACGGCAAATTCCACATACTTGTCGCACTCTATCGCCCCGATCATCATCTGTTGCGTACTCTGATAGAACGGCTTTTTCGATGAGAGGAACATCTCCTGCAAAATATGCTGTTTGCTGCCGGCAAATATAAAATTCACATTTGGCGAGAATTGTATGTATGAGCGCAACAAAGCCTCGATGCCCTCTTCGGGATACTCCGTAATTTGCTGGAACTCGTCGATGGCGATGTAACAGCGGACTCCCGATGCCTTCAGATAATCGAAAATCTCGCTTATCGTAGCCTTCATCGCTTCTGTTCCTGCATTGGCGGATATGTTGATGGACGCTTTTGGCATTCCTGTCAGCGGGTCGCTGTCAACAGTAAATGCAAAGCTCTTAACGAACTGCTCAATACGTTTTTTTGCTTTTTGCACAGTCGTATCAAGCCGTCCCAACACCGTATTGGCAAACAAGCGGACAAAATCTCCGAGATTGCGGGTCGAAAAGATGTCCATATAGAAGGTCGCAATATCGGGCTGTTCGTTCCGGAGATTGTAGAACACGTGATGTATCAATCCCGTCTTTCCGATACGGCGAGGTGCAAAAAGCGTCAAGTTACGCCCATTGTAGAGGGCATCTATGATTTTGCGAGTCTCGACCTCTCTGTCGCAAAAGTAGTCAGGGCTGTAATATCCCGAAATCAAAAATGGATTGTTTGGCTTCAGTTCCATAATATTTTAATTTCAATCTTTATTCCGTAAATTGCGTAACGCAAATATCGGAACAAAAATCCGATAAAACAAATTTAATCATACAATATTTCAAAGAACATTCCGAGTCGTCTCCATTTTTCCCAATTTTGCACGCGCGTGAAGAAGACTGGGGGCGCGATTGGTTTCGGCAGGGTCTGAAGGAATTTCGACCCCCTCCCCTCATCGCTCTTCGTCGTCGGCAGCGTGTACTCGCATCACGTAACTCTTTGATACCCACTGTTGGGTTTCAGCGAGTTGCGAAAAACCGCAAATCTTTATGTGTTAAACATTTAGCCTGATTCATTAATATACTGTACTTTAATCATTCATTCCCTTTCACGCCATTTTTTAATATCACGTTTCCGATGACCCTCGACGGCGAATGATGCAGCAGTTTTCTCTGCTGCGCCATCTCGACATAGATGCGCGTGGTCTTGGTGTCGGAGTGTCCCATCATATCCTTGATAGTCTCTATATCCACTCCCTGCTCGACCATCAATGCCCCGAAAGTGTGGCGCAACGAGTGGGCAGAGATTTTAGGGTGCGAAATACCTATCCTTGCAAGCCGCAGCTTGACGATGCGACCGATGGTCTGGCGCACAAGACGGTTGTCGCACTTTGCTTTGTGGGAGATGAACAGCGGCGACTCCTCGTTCCAGTTTCGGTCGGCGATATACTCTTCGAGCCACTCGACCGTATCGGGGTGCAGCACCACAATCTCGTTCTTGTCCGTGCGACCCTTGCGTTGGATATAGAGTATCGGCTCTCCCTCACGCTTGGCGAAGTCGCCGATGTCGATACGCTCAACCTCGCAGGTGCGCAGTCCGTTGAAGAGCATCAGCGAAATCATCAGCCTGTCGCGGCGACCGATGACGGTCGAGGTGTCGATGGAATCCAACAGACGAAACGCTTGCTCTGCTGTCAGCGGCAGCTTGCTGTACTCCGTATGGCGTTTGCTGCTCTTGATACCCGATGCGATATTGTCGCAGTATCCCTGACGCTCACAGAATCCGTAGAAGAGTTTCAGGATTGTAACGAGGCTGTTAACCGTGTAAGGACTCTTGCCGGCTGCTTGGAGGTGCTGTTTATACTCCAACACGTGTCGGCGTTCGGGTGAGCGAGGGTCGATGCTCTTCTCCGACAGATAGCGAAACCACAGTCCGATTTTACGGCGGTAGTCCCGCTTGGTCGAGGGCAGAATATCGCACTCGGAAAGCCACGCGGCGATTATTTCATTCAGTTTTAATGTCGTTCTCATCTCGATTGTCTCGTGCTTAAAAGTGGGACGGGGCGAATGCCCGACTATTGCCTTAAGGACTGATTGCAACCACGCATTCGCCCGTCCGATTCATCTTACTTCATAGGCACAAGATTTTAATGGGTTAAACATTGGGTTATTTATCCTTTGCGCTCTTACGAGCGTGGCAGGCATTGCACAGGGATTGCAGGTTATGCATATCCAGAGGAGCACCTCCCTTGTTTATCGGGACGATATGGTCGACCATCTGCGCCGGCGTTATCCGTCCCCGCCGTTCGCACTCCTCGCACATCGGGTTGCGCTGCAACTTCACTCTCCGAAGTTTGCGCCACGCAGCCGATTGATAGAATGCCGTATTGTGGTGTCGGTATCCCTCGTGCGGTTTGCGTTCGGGAAGCCACGGACGGCGTTTGCTCATCTTCAGCACCGGCATAACTCAAAAGATTATATCCGGATCGAGCGGCAGCGAGGAGTCCTCGTTCTCGACAGCTGCTACTCGGACAATCTTTGCTTTCGGGTATCGCGTCCGCAACTCTCGATACGATGTTGCGTACTTGGCGAAGTCAGCCGTGAATGCAGGCATACCGTACAACTCGATATTCCGGTGCAGGCTCTCGATATCCTCCTTGTCCCAGAGCAGTATCTCGCCGTTATGGGTTGCATATTTGCGTCGTCCGTCGTTAAGCCGGAACACGATGCGTTGCAGTCTGCTCATACCGATTTGCGTTTATAGTCTTTCAACTTCACGAACAACTCCAACTCCGTGCGCAGGATGTCCGCCGTGGGATAACGACCGTGCTTGCGACCGCGAACATATTTGCTGTGCATACGCCCGATGAATATCTCTGCATCGCGGCGGTCGATTTGTCGGGCAATGAGTTCGTAGCCCGCCGGCGTATCGGTCGATGGCGGAATGATCGTCTGGAACTTGCTCTGCGAGTAGTTGTAGCAGAGCGATACAATGGGTATCTCTATCATAGTCTTCATAGTTTTATTTTCTTAAACTCTCGCCTTCAAAATGGATTGTGCGGCACAGGTGCGTCAAGCGGTCGATGGTGCGTTCGCCATAGCGGTTGTATATCTGCTCCTCCGTGAGATTGGTCGTCAGGAAGACCGGACGGTGGTATCGCTCGGCGGCATTGAGGACAAGGTTGAAGCCCTCGCTCTTCTCGCCATAGTTGTTTATCATCGGCTCGACGCCCAACTCATCGATGGCAGGGAATGCTGTATGCAGCAGGCGGTCGAGATAGGTGGTCGGAGGTTGTCCGTAGCATCGCTGCCCGTCGGGAATCTCCTTGCCGATATCCTGTGCGTGGACGGGCAGGAACACTCTGTTCTTCATCCTGAACAGCACGGGCAGTACGAGATTCAGGATTACGCTTTTGCCTCTGCCGCAGTCGCCCATAAGCAACAGTCCCTTATCATCGGTGGCAGTCATCCAGTCGATGATGCCGGCATATTCGGGCAGGTGTTCATAGCGGTCGAAGGTGCTGTCAGCCTCGCGGAAGATCTGGCGAAACAGACGGTCGCACTGTTCGTGAGTTCCCCACGACCACGACCAGCGTTCGCGGAGCTTGATATGTCCCTCGCCGACCATCTGTGCCATAAGTTGTGAAATGTTTGGTTTCATTGTCATTGTGTTGTTTGATTATCGTTTGCCTGCATTTTTGAGTCTGTCGATACAGCGTTGTCGCTTGTTCTCGTCCTCCGTCTGAAGAATCTGACCGATGCGCTGTCCGTATTGTCTGCCGTCGGGAGGATGCTCCTTCAACCATCTATCGCGCAACGCAAACAGCCCTGCCCAGTTGTTGGCCATCGACTGGTCGATGATCTGCTGTGCAATGTCGGCATTGCCGCCTGACAGATTGCGGAGCATCGTCAGACATTTCTTTGCACCCAGTTCCGTCTTGTAGGTCTCCTTACGTGCAGCCTTATAGTCCAGCCATTGGCACATAACTCCACGCCAAGGCTCTTCGAGCGTATCGACCCACTGCACCGGAGAGAAAAAAGCACTCTCCGCTTTCTCTTTTTTCGCGGAACTTTTTTCTCTTTGAGCTTTTTTAATGTTTAGTTTAGTTTTATCTGTTATAAGAGGTGTGTCTTCTTTTTGCGGTACACCTTGCGGGGCAGATTGCACCGTAAAATGTGCCGCAATACTATCCGAAAATGGTATTATCGTGTAGGCACAATGAGACCTCCCGCCTCGATGATGCAAACGTATCAGACCCTGCTCGACAAGCTGCCATCGAACACGTTTGATGGTTGACCGCTCAAGGTGCGTGCGCGTCTCAAGCAGGCTGGACGGAATCTCGATAGGATTCAGCCAGCCGGAACGACTCGCAATCTGCATAACGCCATGCCACAGAACAATGCCGTTAGCCGACAGCGAATGCGTCTCCAACCAGTCGTAGAAGTGCTTTATCTCCGTCAGATAGTTCATTTGCCTATGCGTTTTTTGTGACGGTACATAATGCGCTCGAACTCCGACAGCCGTTCGTCGGCAGGCGGCTCAAGGTCTTCTGGCTCTGGTGCAAAGTATCCAAGATGACGCATAATATCGCGCTTGCTGATACGAACGCCATTGTTGCACTTATGCCGACGGATATTGTAGCGGATACAGTCCCTGTCAAGCTGCCGCAGTCCCTTGCCAAGCATATCGGCAGCCTCTTGTCGCGTGATAAAGACATCGGCTATCGAGGTGTCGTCGATACACCGCAACTCATTCAGGCTGCTCTGTATCTGCAGCAGATCCGTCTGAATCTTATTCAAAATCTCGACATAATTCATATCTCTCGCTTTTGCTTTCGCTGCAAAGTTCCGAAGTCCGGGAATGAGAAGTACAGGGAGTCCACAGTGGACTCCCCACAAAATATTTACTAAATGGCTGTTAATTAGCGAGGTCTTTTTACATCTTTTTTCAATAAAGATGCAGATATTTGGTCGAGAAAGGCTGTCGTGCGATACTTGATGTTGAGAATGTAGTCTCGCTCTTTGAAGGCATATTTACTACTGATAGGCACATTGAGCAGATGAGAAAATTGCTCGACGATATGAGTGAACGGAATGGGCTTGCCGACTTCGTCTATGATGACATTGGCATTCTCTAACGCTGTGATAAGTTCTATTAAGTCACGCTTCGAAAATTTGTCGCTGTTCCAGTGCAATGGAGAGGGAGGTGGCGCACTGGTTTGGGAGAACAGTTCCGGATAGATAATCCGTTTTTCGTTTTGGGCTATACAGGTGCGCAGATTGGCACGGGCGCGTTTAATGCATTGCCGTAATTCCACATTTTTTTTTGCGGGTATCGACTCCATCCAAGACTGAAAGTGTGTCTTGAAGAACAAAGTCGATATCGACAAAACGATGACCACTGAAGAGTAAATCTCTGGCCGTCTGCTGAAATTCCACAAACTCGACAGCAAGTTCTTTGTCCGTTCCCTGACGGGTGATGCCCGACATTGCCGTTTGCATGAAACGGCTCTCTAATAGTTTATTCATATCAAAAGTCATTAAAGGTTATGTGCATCATTTTGTGGCAAAGATCTATCTTCAATTCAATGCAGTCCTTGCAAAGTTTTATAAAGTTAGCGCATTTATTTCAAACAGAGAAATTAACGCCGCGATAAAGTATATATAATGAGATTATCACTATATTTGCAATATGAAGAGACTCTGTGTCATATTGTTTTGCCTTTTGGCTGTTCATTCGACATTTGCGGTC
>JAFLRT010000071.1 GCA_022511295.1 Alistipes sp.
GAGAATGGTGGTGATGCAGAAGGCAGCCAGGGTGACGACGAGGGCACTATCACGGAACTGGGCGGTGTAAACTGGACTTCGTTCACTTTCGGTGGCGATGTTAACGCTCAGCTCAACTTCGCTGCTGAGAACGGCCACGGCGTGAACTTCAAGGCTTCGGCTGCCGTTGCAGGCCAGGGTGACCCGCGTTGGAACTAATTTTTGGACAACCAACATCTAATGCTTAATAGACAAGGGGCTTGTTGAAGCCTCTTGTCTATTGGCTAATTAATTGAACACTAAAACTATGAAGAAATTCAGACTATTGCTGGGTATCATCGCGATGCTGTGCGCGGTGGTCGCAAATGCCCAGACCAAAAAATTCGAGGCAACGGTAGTCGATGAACTCGGCGAACCGTGTATCGGTGCCTCGGTCGTGATTAAAGGCACAACTACGGGCGTCATGACCAATGTCGACGGCTCGTTCGCAATCGACGTGCCTGCCGGTGCCGAAGTCGAAGTCTCGTATATCGGCTACGTCACACAGACTATATCCAACTTCTCTATCTCGCAGATTACTCTCGAAGAAGACCGTCAGCAAATCGACGAAGTAGTCGTAGTGGGTTACGGCGTGCAGAAAAAATCGCACCTGACCGGTTCGGTCTCAACGGTGCCGATGGACGATATTCAGGATTTGTCGTCGTCAAACCTCGCATCGAGCCTGAGTGGTCTGGTCAACGGTTTGAGCGTCAGCGGCGGTGATGCACGTCCCGGCGAAAGCGCACAAATGTATATCCGAAATGCGGATGACATCTCGGGTGTCGGCGGTATTTCACAAGGCCCTCTGTACGTTATCGACGGATATATCTACCCCAACGACATGACCGTCGGCGGTCAGTCGGGTCAGAACCTCGGTGCTACCGTATTCAACAACCTCGACCCCGCATCCATCGAGTCTATCTCGGTGCTGAAGGACGCATCGGCAGCCGTCTACGGTTCGCGTGCAGCAAACGGTGTCATCCTCGTAACGACCAAAAAAGGTAAGCAGGGCGCACCTCAAATATCTTATGGCGGAAATGTCGGTATCGCAACCACTTTCAAGCATCCCAAAATGCTGAATGCTTATCAGTATGGTAAACTCTACAACGCCATGGCTGCAGCAAAAACAGAGGTCTACAACGACTCGTCGTTCGACAATCTGAACAGTCTCTACCAGGCCGATGAGTTGGAGGCGATGAAAAATCTCGACTACAACCTTATCGACAAATACTGGCGTACAGCCATCACTCACAAGCACTCGCTCAACCTGACTGGTGCAACCGAAAAAGTAAACTATTTCGGAGGTATCTCATATTTCAGCCAGGACGGTAATATGGGTAAGTTGGACTACAGCCGCTGGACATTCCGTGCAGGTGTCGATGCCAAAATCGGCAAAGGCCTCAAGCTGGGTGTAAACGTATCGGGTGACTATGGTACAAAGAATCAACCCTATATGCACGTGGGTGGCAGCGGCACGGAAGACTACAACCGTCTATTGGCACGCCCCAGATATATTCCCGAATATGTTGAAGGTATGCCCGTAGCCGCTTATGGTATCTCGGGAAAACAGGCCGACCCCATCCAGAACTACCACTTCGACCTGTTGCAGCATGGTAGCGACTATACCAGCGAACTGACATCGAACATCAACATCGGTGCAAATATTGATTACGATTTCTCGCATATCAAGCCTTTGAAAGGTCTGCGCGCAAGTCTGACCTACGCAAAGTCCATTCAGCAAAGCAAGAACAATCGTTTCGCATCGACATATGACATCTATTCGTTTGAGAATCGAGCAGGTAGCGGTAAGCACCTCTACACCCCGACCAAGGGATATGAAGATGCGTATGATGCGATGCTTGACCCCGCTTACATCAGCACAATTACCATCAGCAACTGCGCCGGTACGGGAGGAGAGTATTACCGCTACATGGACCGCACCGACAACTATCAGTTGAACTTTAACGTCAACTATGCACGAGATTTCGGCAAGCACTCTGTCGGAGCCCTCTTCTCTATCGAGCGTTCTGAGTCAGAGTCCGAATATATGTGGACATCGGTCGACAACCCGCGTTCATACGGTACCGGACAGTTTAGCAGTAAATCTGATGAAAGTGAGATCGACAACGACTTCTCGCGTTTCGAGATGGGTTCGCTGTCGTACATCGGCCGTATTAACTACGCTTATGACGACAAATATCTGATTGAGTTCCTGCTTCGTTCAGACGCATCGACCAAATTCTCGCCCGATAATTACTGGGGTACATTCCCGTCGGTATCGGCAGGTTGGGTTATTTCGAAAGAGAACTGGTTTGCAAATAAAGTAAATTGGGTTGATTTCCTCAAGCTGCGTGCATCGTTCGGTATGACCGGTCGTGATAATGTGACCGCTTGGCAGTGGGCCCAATTCTACAACATACAGGGTTGGCGAGGTGCTATCTTCGGAACCAAACCGGATCAATCGTCGGGAAGCCTCATCGGCATCAAGAATGAACAAGCCGCTATCAATGAAGATGCTCACTGGGACAAAGCGTACAAGATGAACATCGGTATCGACTGGAATGTGCTGAGAAATCGCCTGGGATTCAATATCGAATACTACAACCAGTGGGACCGTGAGATTCTTACCAAGTTCTCCGGTACTATACCCAGTACGGTCGGTACGAACTCGGCATTTATCAACTATGGTAAGATGAACAGCTGGGGCGTCGAGTTTACGGCAACGTGGCGCGACCGCGTGAACGAAAACTTCTCGTATCACATCCAACTTAACACAGGATATCACGACAACAAGGTTCTGTTAATGGACTTCGACCATACCGCTTCGTCTTATCAGAAGATTCAGCCGGGTGGTCGTACCGATACAGGTCTGTGGGGTATGGAGTGCATCGGCATGTTCCGCAGCTATCCGCAAATTGAAAAATATTTCAGAGACAATAATATCACCAAATATATGGGCAAAACTCAGGACCAGGTCTATCCGGGTATGCTGATTTACAAGGATGTTCGCGGTTCATATGACCAAACTACCGGCAAATATGACCCGACGCCCAATGGTGTAATTGATGCGACTGAAGATGCAGTACAGTTGTCGAAACGGTCGAATCCTTATGGTGCAACTATCAACTTCGGAATTGATTGGAAAGGCTTAACTCTGTCGGCTCAGATTAGCGCCGCATGGGGTGGTTATACATTGCTCCCGGCAGCCGCAATTAAGACTACGCTTACTCAATATGAATATACCAGCTTGCCTTCGTTCTGGGATCCCGACAATATGTATGTATACGAAACAATCAAGGACGCAACAGGCAAGACTCTTGTCGAACAGAATCAGAAGGGTTATTATCCCAACTTGGCATTTAGCAACGACGTTAATGCTGTCAACTCGAGTTTCTGGCGCATCACAGGCGCACGCGCAAGCCTTAACCGTCTGACGCTGGCTTACTCGCTGCCCAAGAAGTGGATGAACGCTATCGGTATTTCGAGTTGCCGCATCAACGTAACGGGTCAGAACCTCTGCTGGCTTTTCAATCCATATCCGGACAACTTCATGGACCCGATGAGCGGAAGCTATGGCAAGTACCCCTCTCTGCGCAAGTTTACGCTTGGTCTTAACATAACCTTCTAATAATGTATCAGAATATGAAAACGAAATATTTGAAATTCATTGGTTTCGCACTTGCGGTTTCTGTCGGATTGGCATCCTGCAGCCAGGATTTCCTTGAAGCTAAGAAAAACTACGACCAGACAAGTGCCGAAATATTCAACTCATACGACGGAGCTGACGGCCGCGTTCGCGACGTATATGCATGCTGTCTTCCCAATCCGGAAGTCAAGGGAGGTGAAAACTGGCAATATGTAAGTTATGGTGTTTCTGACAACCTTTCCAAGGCAACCGAAGAATACACCGGAACAAGCTCGTGGGCCGATTACAATACAACTTTGGTCGCACGCGGCGGTTCAGAAGTTCCAGATTATTTTATTGGCGGCTCTAATCTTGTTATTAACCAGAGCGTATACGGCCATATTCGTCTTATCAACGAATCCATTAGAGGTATCAGCAACGGAAATTTGAGCCAGGAAGACAAAGATTTCTTTATCGGCCAGCTCCTTTTCTTCCGTGCATGGCGTTACTTCAATATGTGGAAATGGTACGGAGGTGTGCCTATTGTCGATGATGTGCCTCTTGTAGCACCCGAGTCGATAAAAGAGCGCTCGTCGGCCATAAAGTGCCTTAACTTCATTATCTCCGATTTGAACGAGGCAGCCAGATTGTTGGAACCGTTCACCTCGACTCTGACTAATGCTTCGAACTATGGTCGCGTAAACATGGGTTCGGCATTGGCGCTGAAAGGTCGTGTTCTGACCTGGTGGTGCAGCCCGCTCTTCAACCGCGCACAGGATACGGAGCGTTATGTGGAGGCTTATAGAATAATGAAAGAGGACCTCAACAAAATCACGGAATGCGGTTATGGTCTGTATCCGGCAACAACCAAGAATGCTGCCGGTTGGGCCGATATGTTCCAGATTATAGACCCGACGAATACGGAGGCTGTGTTCTTTGCCAGACTGAACAACCTGTTTTCTGAAGGTTCTGCTATTTACCGTAATAATACGTGGGAGAATTCAATACGTCCGGCCAATACGGGATATGGTTCCAGAGAAACCTGCACCGGTAGTATGCCTGCTGCGACGCTCGTAGACCTCTTCCCGATGAAGGACGGTAAAGTTCCTAACAATGATTACTACTCCAAACTGCCCAAATCGAAGTACGATTACAATACGAGCGAAACCGAGAATCACAGTCTTCCTTTCATGAACCGTGACCCTCGTTTCTATCGTACGTTCGGTTTCCCGGGCATCAAATGGCCTGTTAAAGGTGAAATTACCTGGAACACCTCGGCTCCATATCCTAATGGCGATGACTATGAATTATGGAACTATGTATGGTATGAGACTGCAGATCATAAAGTTCTTCCAAACTCCTCATCCCGATATGGTGCAGACAACTTGATGGGAAATGTTAGAGGCATGTATATCATCAAGCGTTCCGGTTCGGATTTGGAACACCAGAATTACATTCTCGATCCGACCTTTGCATTCCGCCGCAGTGCTGCTTCGTGCATTGACATCCGTTTTGCAGAAGTGTTGCTGAACCTTGCAGAAGTAGCTTGTGGTGCCGGCGATACCGGCAGCGCATACGGATATCTGAAGCAAATTCGCGAGCGCGTTGGTTATACCGGCGACTGCGGTCTTGATATGGGTGGAGACCAAAACGCATGTATGGCTGCCGTTCTGTACGAGCGTCAGATAGAGTTGGCATACGAAGGCAAACGTTTCGACGATATGCGTCGCTGGCTGCTTTTTGACGGTGGCGTCAATATACCCGGTACAAAACTTACCGGCTGGGGCGGCGATGTTTGTTCGTGGCTCGGCGTTGAAAAATTCAACGGTCGCCGTCGCGAAAGTATGGAGTTCCGTGTGAACGATGATACGAATAATGGTCTCGGTGGCAAAACCTGGGCAACGAACGAGAATATCCCCGACCCGATTGCATTGGCTGCTTACCAAGCAGGTCTATATGAGCCTACCGTTATCGAAGAGAAAGATAAAGACGGTAAAATCAAGACAACCTACGAATATTTTGAGCCGTTCAAGAAATGGCGTTCGGCAAATTATTCTGTTGATTTGAATGGTGACGACCTCGAAGGACAGCTGAATACTCTGGAAACGTTCTACAAAAAGTATCTCGTATATAAATTCAAATATGGCGATGCTTTAAGTGTTGATAACAACACAGACGAACGCACACGTATCACATATAGACCGGAGTATTATTTCCCCGGTCTGAAAGGTGGTGCACTTGATGCTAACCCGACACTGCGTCAGACTATTGGTTGGGAAGGCGGTCCGACCGGTGATAATGGCGATTTCGACCCGCTGGAAGTACCTGAAGGGGATTTGGGCGAGTTGAATAAAAGTTGGGCTATGACCGAAAATAAATAGCAACTCCCGTTACTCAAGAAAGAGGGCTGCCAATCAGGCGGCTCTCTTTTTTTGCACGGACCAGAATGCGAAGACAAGGCTGAAGG
>JAFLRT010000072.1 GCA_022511295.1 Alistipes sp.
AGGACTTGATGATAACCGACCGAACTAATGCGGAACGCTACTCTCGGATATTGAAAAGGTATGAAACCGAAGCACAAGAGATGGAGTTTAGGGTCGAGGTGTTGGAGATAGGGAACAGGACAAACTTAAAACCAAAACTGCGCTATGCTATCTCATTGATAAACAATATGGTTATGTATGTTCAGGATGCACCGTTAGAGGTGAAAATACGGTTGATTGGTTTGATTTTTCCTCAAAAATTGTCTTTTGATGGGAAAAATTATCAAACCAAAAATATGAACCGAGTGCTTGACTTGATATACCAGCAGACCAGAGAGTTACGCGGGAAGGGAAAACAAAAAAAGACCGATGTTTTACCATCAGTCCTTTCCAGTGACACCGACAGGACTCAAACCTGTAACCTTCTGATCCGTAGTCAGATGCTCTATTCAATTAAGCTACGGTGCCAAACGCGACTGCAAATATATGCACTTTTTCTATCCTAACCAAATTTTTTATCCCTAAATTATCGAAATTTATTCTTTATTCTCTCTTTTTTACTCCGCCTTAAGCAATTACGGGCGGGTCTCGAACAACACTCGTGCGCTGCCCGAGCCTGCCGCGGCAGCCAGACCCGACGGGTCCTCTATGCGGCCTATGCGCGTATAGGCATAACCGCTGCGGAAAGTCTTATAAAACAGAACCACGCAGCTGTTGCCATAAAGCATCAAATCGCCCTCGTGTATGGTATCGACCGTGGCAGAGTTCGCAGGCAGGCTCTGCGGAAGGTAAAAATACTTCTCATTGCCGTTCAACTCGCTCATGTCGAGCGTCAGCGGCAGCAGCGACACGAAGGCCCGTGCGGCTGCGGTGTCGGAGGTGACGGCGGTAAAGGTCTTATCGCCGACAGTGATTGCAATACGTTGTGTCATAGTATCTTCTTTATCGTTATTGTCTTGTGTTTCGTCGTTCGCGCTCACAGAGCATGCCGTTGCGGGCAGGAGCAGGAGCATTGCGAACAGAGTTGCGGCCGTGCGCAGATGGAAAGCTATATTTTTGGGGTGTTTCATGGTTCGTATTTCGCGGTTAGCGGTTTTTCATGGTTCATGTTTAATCTTTCGTATTACATATTTAATGTTTCATGTCTGTGCGTTGTATATCGTACAAAAATAGTAAAAAAAGCGAAGCGAAACCTCTCAACGGGTTTCGCTTCGCTTTTGTGCCGCACGGCGTGCATGCGGCCCGTTGTACTCTTAAGCGATGATGGTCGAGATAAGATAGGTCGATGCCACCGTAAGAATTGCGTAAAGTTCGGGGAATGCTGCCAGAATAAGGGTCTTACCCATCACGTCGTGGCCGTTGCCGATAGCGGTGATACCGTTAGCGCACACCTTGGACTGGTAAACAGATGCTGCGAGATTGACAATACCCACCAGCAGACCTGCACCGAGGATAGCTGCGCCCTGGAGCATCGTGGGAGCCTTGAGGAAACTCTGAACCATGAAGAAGCAGACGAATCCATAAAGACCCTGAGAACCCGGAAGTGCCGACAGAATAAGGTAGCTACCGAAGGCGCCGCCGTTCTTTTTCATTGCGCCTACGGATGCTTGTCCTGCGATGGCCGTACCGATTGCAGATGCGATACCGGCAAGACCGACCATCAATGCTACGCCTATATAGGCCATTACCAATGCTGTTGTTGTTGTTTCCATAATTTTTGAGTTTTAGTTATTTTATTTTAGTTATTATTCGCGTTGTTACTCTCTTTTTTCAAGGGATTGAATGTACGGTTAGACATCTCGAAGCCTGCATTTTTATAAAACTCCACAAACGTAAGACGCATAGGATGAACAAGCGACGAGATAGCCGACATAAAGAGATTGATGCCGTGACCTATGAGCAGTATCGGCAGCATAATAAGTATCCGCACCACGATATTGCCGTCGCCGGCAAATCCCTCGGCCAGCGAGTTGAAGACAAGTGCCAGAACGCCGCCCGACAAACCGATAGCGAACAGACGTATATACGACAGCACGTCGCTCAGGATACCCGTTACATTATTATACGTTTCCCACAGGCCCGAGCCGATACTAACAAGTGGGTTTTTGCTGTTAAAGAGCAGCATCATCGCTGCACCGAGACCCAGAGCCACATAGAATGCCACGCTTCCGGAGACGAATCCGGGTATAGTCCACGCCTCGTTCATCATGGGAAGACCAACAGCCAGACAGGCCGATGCCACTACCGTAAACCACCCTATCGCAGGCAGGGCTTTCACTATGCCTGCCGTGTTGCTTACAAGAACTATTTTGAGCAGCATACCGAAGAGTATCTGAACCACGCCTATGGCCAGCGCGATACTGAAGAACTTATTCTGAAAGTCGAAAAAGTAGACATTCGAGAAGTGTTCCGAGAGATTTATTCCGAAGAATGAGCCGCATATGCCGCCGAAGATTATCGTCGCACCGCCGCAGAGCATCGTAAGCACTGACGCGCGCTGCATCACAGCCGACTTCGACTTAAATTTCAGCACAATACCCATAAGCAGCAGCACCAGACCGTAACCCGCATCGTTCAGGCAGATGGCGAAGAACAGCAGATAGAACGGCGCGAAGAACGGTGTCAAATCCATAGTGCCGTACTTGGGCAGCGCATATACGCTGCCTATCAACTCGAAGAGGCGGGTAAAACGGTTATTCTTGAGTTTGACAGGCGTATTGTCTTCGGGTGTCGGGTCGCTCTTGATATATACCACATTGGGGTATTCATCGAGCAGGGCATCAACATGTGCCGAGGTCTCTTTCTCGGCCCAGCCCTCCATAACCATAAGCATACCGTCGGCCTCACTGCGTGCCGAATCCTTTATACGTATATTCTGCAACCGCTCACGAAGCACTCCCGTCTCGGCCTCAATCACCGGCAGCGACTCCGCGCAGCGCGACAGCGTTGCATTATACTCCTTAACCTCGTCTAGGAGTGCCGCTGCGGCTTTCGCAGCGCCTGAAGCGTCGGTCTGCGGCAACTTAACCTCCATCGCATCGAGCGACGGCTCGGCATCACCCTCGCGCAGCACAACGGCAAAACATACAACACCGCCATCATCGTTAATAGTCTCGATGGCGTACTGGCGGCTCCACTCGTCTATATTCTTCGTATAGGTACTCTTTGTGGTGGTATAGAGGCGCAGCACAATGCCTTGTGCGGCCAGCGCCTCAATCTGCTCCACAGAGAACGAACCCCACGCTTTCCAATCCTCGGCACTCTTGGACAGGCGCGCTGCCTCTGCCTTGGCCTCGGATATCTTCTGCGACACCGATGAGTATATTCCGAATACATCCTCTCCCTCCGCAAACGCCTCGGAAGGGGTATAATCATCACTCTTCTTAAAATTACGCAGCGCCTCGACAGCCTTCTGATGCGCCTCCAGGTCGGAGACGAGTCTCCGCTCATTATCGGTAGCCTCCCAGCCGGTTACGGTGATATCCACCAACCCCGTCTCGCGAAGTTTCTCGATAAAATCATCACTCTGTCCGGAATAGAGGACAAAGTCGTATTTACTCATCTTGGCAATCATAATCCTGACTCCTCCGCAGCCTGCTGCTGACGTGTTTTAACTATTTTCTGTGCCGATTTGGAGAGGTTCTCCTCATCCTCCATAAACCGCTTGATTTTACGTATGGCATCCTCATATCCGGGTATCTGAACCTTTTCATAGAGGTTTACCTTTTGCGTTGTCTTGCGGCGTGCATAGTCCAAAAGTTCCATACGCCGGTTGAAAACCTCACTGCGTATGCCTAATTCTGCCAACTCCTTGAGTATGCGAACACCATCCGAGAACCAGAGCGGCGACGAGAAGAGGTTGAATCGCTTCTCGGCGAAACGTATACCCTCAAAGACGGGTATGCGTACACCGGCAATCTTCTGCGACGACAACTCCACATCCTCTATGCGAAGCAGCGTCGAGTCGAACTCACCCCACAGCGCCGACATATAGTCGTAACGCTTCACGGCGGCATCCAACTGCTCCTTAAGTTCTCGGGCGGCATCCTTGGCACGCTTCACCTCCGACCGCAGAGCGCTCTCCTTGCTCTTGATGGTAGGCAGAGCGTTGCGGCGCATCTTCAGTTGCTTGCCAAGTTCTCCGAGCGACGTTTTGTTATATTGAAACTTGATAGCCATAAAGCCTTTGACGCATTATGCTTTCCAGTATTTTTCCGTAAGTTCGGCCTTGATTGCAACCTCCTCCTTCGAGAAGTATTTCGCAAACAGACCCCACGCGATATCGAGCATTCGCTCAATGTCGATATTGACGTCTATCGACAACAGTTCACGCGAGTAGTCGCGGGCGAACTTGAGTGCGCGCTCGTCGTAATCCGACAAATCGAAACCGTTCTCGAGTTTGGTCTTTGCATTTGCGGCATCGGCGTAGAGACGCACGCAGGCGTTCATCACCTGTGGATGGTCTTCGCGTGTCTTCTTTCCGATAACCAACTGCTTCAGACGCGACAGCGAACGGAACGGGTCTACAATAACCTTTCCCGTATCGGTATCGTTGCGAAGGAAGAGCTGACCCTCGGTGATATAACCCGTATTGTCGGGGATTGCGTGGGTGATATCGCCGCCCGACAGGGTCGTAACGGCTATAATCGTTATCGAACCGCCGTTAGGCAACTGAACGGCCTTCTCGTATATCTTTGCCAAATCCGAATAGAGCGAACCGGGCATGGAGTCCTTTGACGGAATCTGGTCCATACGGTTCGATACGATAGCCAGCGCATCGGCGTAAAGGGTCATATCGGTAAGCAGCACCAGCACCTTCTCGCCCTTGTCCACTGCGAAGTATTCGGCTGCCGTAAGTGCCATATCCGGCACCAGCAAACGCTCCACAGGTGGATTCTCGGTCGTATTGACAAACGACACTATACGGTCAAGCGCACCGGCATTCTCGAACACATGCTTGAAGTAGAGGAAGTCGTCATTGGTAAGTCCCATACCGCCGAGGATAATCTTGTCGGCCTTGGCACGCAGTGCCACATTGGCCATAACGGCGTTATAGGGCTGGTCGGGGTCGGCGAAGAACGGAATCTTCTGACCCGACACGATGGTATTGTTAAGGTCGATACCGGCAATACCCGTCGCGATAAGTTCCGAGGGCTGAATACGTCTGAACGGATTCACCGTCGGACCGCCTATCTCACGCGCCTCGCCCTCGATGCCTGCGCCGCCCTCCAAAGGCTCTCCATAGGCATTGAAGAATCGTCCGGCAAGGTCGTCAGAAACCTTGAGTTTGGGAGGCTCGCCGTGAAATATCACTTCGGAGTCTGTCTGAAGGCCCTCCGTTCCGGCAAAGACCTGAAGGGTAACATTCTCGCCCATAATCTTCACAACCTGGGCCAGTTTGCCGCCTACGGTCGCCAGTTCGTCATTGCCCACGCCCGTAGCGCGCAACGTAACGGTGGCTTTGGTAATATTGTCTATCTTTGTATAGATTTTCTGAAATGCGGTTGGTGTCATAGGGCTTGCTTATTTAACTGCTTTTTCATTTACTGTCTTCTCAATACGGCTGCGATACTCCTCGAACTTGTCGGATTTCCACTCCGAATAGTTCATCTGGCGGAAGAGATTTATAAGCGACTTGAAGAACTGCGAACACTCCTCGAAATCACCGAACTCGAAATCGCGGTGGCAGACGTCGAGAACCATCTCGTACATCATCTTCTGACGCTCGATAGGACAGTTGGCATCTATCTCATCGAAGGCATCCTGCTGCAGAATGACGAAGTCGATAAGTTCGCCCTTCCAGAAACGCTCGTGGTACTCTACGGGTACGCCGTCATCACCCAGAATGTTAATCTGGTCGTTGGCCTCCTTGCCTCTCTGTACGATTGTTTTGCCCTCGTATACGCGGCTGACCCAATCCTTTTCGATGTGCGTATCCAGATACTGACTTATTTCGGGATACTCAAGATACTTCGAATATGAGTCTATGGGGTCGATTGCGGGATAGCGCTTCGAATCGGCGCGTCCCTGCGAGAGAGCATAGAAACAGCGCGCCGCCTTCTTCGTGGACTCCGTAAC
>JAFLRT010000073.1:0-297 GCA_022511295.1 Alistipes sp.
CATCAGAGAGGCTCATATCGCCGCTTACGAATATATGCTGTTCACTGACCACCGCCGGCTCATAAAACATACGATATGCCGCCACAAAACCGACTGCAGCAACTGAAACGACCAGCAGTGTCAGTACAATTATTATATGTTTGACCTTCATCCGTTTTATTTTGCTACGAAGATACGAAAATTCCGCCATTCGGTGAGCATCCGGAATATGAAAAATGCAAACAGCAGACAAAAACAGGCGTTTTGAGCCATTTTGAGCCTATTTTTATACAGACAAAATTACAGCATCCGGCGATA
>JAFLRT010000073.1:307-5873 GCA_022511295.1 Alistipes sp.
AAGTTGTTGAATTACGATGCGAAGATATGAAAAATATGCGTTAATGAATAAATTTTTTGCGGATAACGAAAAAATGACTACTTTTGCATCGGGTAAGTCTTATACGACCAGCTCCCGCAGAACTCCCCCAGGCGAGGAATCGAGCAAGGGTATGCGGTCGTAGCGGTGCGATATAAGTCGCTTACCCTTTTTTCATATCTTAAACCGCTATCCCGAACAAAAAAACAGCATACCCGTAATCGGGTATGCTGTTACAAAATATCATAAGACCGCTAAAGCGATGATGATGTGAAATAACTTATCTCGCACAGCTGCGTGCGCGTATCGCCTTCATCCAAATATATACGCTGGATATACCCTTTACTATCCGTATCATAAGAGAAGTATCGCACCTCAACCTGCGGAGCGGACTCCTCCTCGGTATTATCCTTGGTCAGCAGCGAGACAGATGTCGGCAGATAGTAACTGCGCGCGCCGTAGACCGTAACCGCAGCAGCGACATACGGCTCTATGCCCGATGCGGAGAAATACTCCGGAACCAAAATCATAAAGAGGTCTGCATTGGTCAGAATATTGCTGACATTCTGGATATAGCGATAGGAGACGTCAGTCGAACCTGCCGGCTGTCCCTCTTCATCGCGATATTCCAGTTTCTGTTGATAAAGCACATTGTCGGACCAGCCGAAAGTCGAATAGATTGATTTGTCTTCCATCTCTATACTGCGCACATGCGCACGTCTTGTACTGTACTCATACCTAAAAGATGAGATACGGCTCTCGGTACCGGTGCCATTTACCGACGACCAACTCTCGAGCATTGCATCATTATTGAAGTGCATAATCCAATGCTGCGAATCGCTGCTGTAAATATCGATATACGATTGCGTATACGGTCTTACAATATTATATGCAATGGTATACTTTTTAACTTGTCCGTCAGAATCCGTTACATCTATCCCGTACACCCGATTCGAATCATCATAACTATATGCTACGGAGGTGCCGTCAGCCAAAGTTATTTTGTCTACGTATTTCATCTCATAAATGCCGTAGTTTCCGTCATAATCCGACTTGACACACGATGCACACACGGCAAGCACGGCTAAAAGTGTAAAAGGTGTAAAAAGACGCTTAAACATATCTCTTGTGTAATTTTTCCTGTCTCACTATCAAATTTGATGCAAAGTAACGCATTTTTCACCATTTTTCATATTTTTGCCGTATGATTGTACGAGCATGCTGCAAAATAAATATCGGGCTGAATATTATCCGCAGGCGCGAGGACGGCTATCACGACCTTGAGACAGTGATGTATCCCGTAAGCGGGTTATACGATACGCTTACTGTAGAGAAAAACGGCACCGAACACTCTCATTTCATCGGACGCGGAATAGTCGTAGACTGTCCCGATGAGCAAAACATCTGCATGAAAGCCGCCCGGTTAATGCAGGAACTATACAGTATCGGTGGCGTAACTGTAATACTCGACAAGCGGATACCATTCGGCGCAGGATTGGGCGGAGGGTCTTCTGACGGAACAGCGGTTATAAAAGCCATAAACGAAATCTTCACACTCGGGTTGACAGAGGAAAAACTTGAGGATATTGCAGCCATGCTTGGCAGCGACACCCCATTTTTTGTAAAAGGCAAACCGCAACTGTGTACAGGTCGCGGAGAGATAATGAAGCAGGCCGACGTTAATCTTAACGGGCTGACGCTGGTCATAGCCAAACCCGACGAAGGTGTATCGACACGAGAAGCCTATGCAGGAGTCAAGCCCGCAGAACCGGCAGAGCCTTTGACAGAGTTGCTTAAACGTCCGGTCAAAGAGTGGCGTTCGAATGTAAAAAATGATTTCGAGCCGCATATCTTTGCGGCCCATCCGAACATAAAACGTCTGAAAGAGGCTATGTATGAGCAGGGAGCCATCTATGCCGCAATGTCAGGAAGCGGCTCAGCCGTATTCGGGCTGTTCGATAATGATATAGACTTCAATCCCCCGCAAGCAGGACTATTCGTCCATACTCAAAAGTTATAATCCGCGCGGAATGACAGCGCCGTTACTGCACCGTCATCTTGGCAATACGGCGTTCATGGCGGCCTCCCTCAAACTTGGCATTAAGCCATGCCTTGAGGATTGCCAGCGCCTCGTCATTTGTAATGAAACGCCCGGGCAACACAAGTACATTTGCATTGTTGTGCTGCTTTATAAGTTCTGCAATCTCGGTATTCCATGCCAGACCCGCACGTATGGTTTGATGTTTATTGAGCGTCATAGCCATACCCTCACCCGAGCCGCACAGACCGACACCCAACTCAATCTCACCACTCTCTATGCCTTTGGCGAGCAGGTGGGCATAGTCGGCATAGTCGCAACTCTCGGGCGATGAACAACCATAGTCAAATATTTCATATCCCGAAGCGGCAAGATAGCCTGCAAGAAGTTCTTTCATCTCATAACCCGCATGGTCGCTGGCAACTCCTATCGTCTTTTTCATAAATACGTCGTTTTAATATCCCAAATGCAAATATTGCGCACTATTTAGATGCACGTTTACGGTCTGTCTCGTTTAACAATATTTTGCGCAGGCGCATGGACTTGGGGGTAATCTCCACATATTCATCCTCCTTGATATACTCCAGCGCCTCCTCCAACGAGAATATCTTCGGCGGAACAATCACCGCCTTGTCGTCAGAGCCGGAAGCACGCATATTGGTCAGTTGCTTCGACTTATTTACATTGACTGTAATATCGTTGCTGCGCGTATGCTCGCCTATGACCTGCCCCTCATATATCTGCTCCATCGGCGATATGAAGAAACGGCCACGGTCCTGAAGTTTATCTATCGCATAGGCATAGGCCGTACCTGTTTCCGAAGCGATAATCGAGCCGTTGGTGCGCATCTCCATATCTCCGAACCAAGATTCAAATCCCTTTAACCGGTGCGACATGATAGCCTCGCCGGCTGTTGCCGTAAGCATATTAGAACGCAGACCTATAATACCGCGCGAAGGAATATCAAATTCAAGTCTCGTGCGCTCGCCGTCGCTCTCCATATTCGTAAGCGTACCCTTGCGCTTTGTTGTCATCTCTATAACGGTGCCGGCATACTCATCGGGGCAATCGACAGTCATCTCCTCGACCGGTTCGCACTTGCGGCCGTCAATCTCCTTTATAATTACTTTAGGCTGTCCGACCTGAAGTTCGTATCCCTCGCGCCGCATAGTCTCGATAAGGACCGAGAGGTGAAGCACACCTCGGCCATAGACTATAAAACTGTCGGAGTTGTGTCCTGCCTCGACACGCAATGCGAGGTTCTTCTCCAGTTCACGGTCAAGACGCTCCTTAATATGGCGTGAGGTAACGTATTTACCCTCTTTGCCAAAGAAAGGCGAGTTGTTAATTGTGAAGAGCATCGACATCGTGGGTTCATCGACAGCAATAGGCGGCAGCGGCTCCGGATTTTCAAAGTCGCATATCGTATCGCCGATATCGAAACCTTCGATGCCGACCAAAGCACAAATCTCACCGCACTCTACGCAATCCACCTTTGATTTGCCCAATCCGTCAAACACCATCAGCTCACGTATACGGGACTTCACCAATGACTCTCCGCCACGCTTGGCAAGCGTAACATTTTCGCCGGAATGCAAACTGCCGCGTGTAACCTTGCCTACGGCTATTCTGCCTATATATGGAGAGTATTCAAGCGACGTAATAAGCATCTGTGGCGTACCCTCAACCTTCACCGGCTCCGGTATCTCGTCTATTATGGCATCGAGCAGCGGAGTAATCGAGTCGGTCTGCACATCGGCCTTGTAGGACATCCACCCCTGCTTGGCCGAGCCATATATGGTTTTGTAATCGAGTTGCTCTTCCGTAGCCCCCAGCGAGAACATCAAATCGAAGACCTGCTCATTGACAGCCTCGGGACGACAATTAGGTTTGTCCACCTTATTTATTACCACCACAGGCTTTTTACCCAACGACAACGCTTTCTGCAACACGAAACGCGTTTGAGGCATCGTTCCCTCAAAGGCATCCACGAGCAGAAGCACACCGTCGCACATATTAAGTACACGCTCAACCTCGCCACCGAAATCGGCATGACCCGGTGTGTCTATAATATTGATTTTATATCCGTTGTAATTAACCGATACATTTTTCGACAGAATGGTTATACCTCGTTCACGCTCAAGGTCATTGTTATCGAGAATAAGCGTATCCGAGTGGGCTCCGTCACGAAGCAGATTGCCCTGTAGTATCATTTTGTCCACAAGCGTTGTCTTGCCGTGGTCTACATGGGCTATGATTGCTATATTGCGCAATTTTTGCATACCTAACCGAATTAACGCGCAAATGTAGCAAATAATCGAAAAAATGAACTATTTTTGTTCAACTATTATTACTGAAAAAGTGGAAAAAGCATTACAGGCAGAGATTTCAGCCGGTTGCGGTGTCTATATGGGCAACGCTGCCGAGTTGCTTGCCGGACTGTTGCCAAAAAGAAGAGTCGTGGTAATTACAGACGCCAACATAGACCGTCTGTATCATCCGTTGCTGTGCCGATACGACCATTTTATAATTGGCACGGGTGAGACGATAAAGACTCTTTACACCGTAAGCAATCTCTATCGACGTTTTATAGAGGCCGGCGTTGACCGTTCATGTTTTGTACTCGGCATTGGCGGAGGAATCGTTACCGATATAGCAGGATTCGTCGCCTCGACATATATGCGCGGGTTGGAGTTCGGCTTTGTCTCCACATCGCTCCTCGGGCAAGTCGATGCAAGCATAGGGGGGAAGAACGGCGTAAACGTCGAAGGCTTCAAAAATATGGTCGGCACATTCACGCAGCCCAAATTCGTGATATGCGATACAGAAATGCTCGCCACGCTGCCCGACAGAGAGTTCCGTGCCGGAATGGCCGAGATAATCAAGGTCGCAATCATAGCCGACGGGGAACTGTTCCGCACCCTTGAGAACTCATCCCCCGAAGAGTTGCGCAGCGACACCGTCTTATTGTCGCATATAGTAAAACAAGCCGCAAAAATTAAACTCGGCATTGTGGAACGCGACGAGAAAGAGAAGGGTGAGCGCCGTAAACTCAACCTCGGGCATACAGTGGGACACGCAATAGAGAAGTGCCTGCCAGACAAAAATCACGGTGAAGCGGTAGCAACCGGAATCGCAGTGATAACTCGCGCCGCCGAAAATGCAGGTCTGATTAAAGAGGAGGATGCCAATCGCATTCTGCATCTGCTCGAGCGCTATAATTTCGAACTTACGACAAACGTAACCGTGCGCCGTTTGGCCAATGCAATAACCAAAGACAAGAAGAGCGACGGCGACCATATACGGATAGTATTTCCGACCGGTATCGGGCAGTGCGAGATAAAGTATATGCCGCAAACATCGATTGCAGAGTGTCTGATTCTTTAGGTCGTTACAAATAAAAAAGCACCTCTTTGAGGTGCTGCGCCGCCCCCGAGGGGGGGGCAGGGGCGGCGCACTGTTGCGATTAAGCGAGAGCAAAGGCGGCTTGCAGACTTTGCCGAACGTTGC
>JAFLRT010000074.1 GCA_022511295.1 Alistipes sp.
CATCGCTTCATGATGTGCATAGAACCAAAAAGCACCTCAATTAAGCAATGTTGCTGACTTATATGTTTTCGCAGCGCCCAGCCACCCCTCAGGGGGCGATACGCAGTTCTGCGAACTGAATTTTGCGCATGCAGATGCAATCACTACTATGCCGCAGACTTTTGCGAGTGCAGTGCCTGCTCCTCGCTTTGAGTAACAATCCTCTGCCGAGGCTCGTTGGAGAAGGTTACGGGCGTGTGCTGCTCAAAATACTCCATAAAATAGTCGGGAATACCCTTCTCGCCATAGTATACACGGTTCTCGCCGTCAACATCGTCATAGGTGTCTACGATATAGTTGCACAGCGCAGTCCTGTATTTGCGGCCCTCCTCCAAAGTGGGGAAGACTACATCCACCGCGTGTTTATGGTTGTCGTTGGCTACGACTATGCGGTACTCGACCGTCGAAAAAAGGTCTAATTGGCCCGATTCGTTCTCATTCGTACCGTTGAACTTGGTTATTATCATACGGCGCATCTGCTCGGGGGTCATATCCATAGTGAAGATATGCGAGTAGAAGATATCGGTATTGATAAGGTCTGCGCGTGTAACGTTGCCCGCAGCGAGGTTCGACAGGCGTATGCCTCCGTTATGATAGAAGGACACTTCGGCATCGACGACATCGCGTATGATGGTTGTATGCAGGTCGGCAAGACCTGTTTTGTCGAGTGCTGCGGTGTTATAACCTGCAACCTCGTTGAGATAGGGGTCCGAGGTTATCTTATCGACCTCGCGCTGACACTCCTCGTCGGGCTGATAATCGGTGAGAGGAATATTTTTATAGTCGATGCTCTCTATCTTCCTGCCGCGCATACGTATCGTCGTAGCGCCTATATATGCAAGGTTCTTTTTGGTCTGACCTATGGTCGTGTTTCCTATAACGGTGTTGAGCAGGGAGTGGCTGTGGCCTCCTATAATTATATTATATGTATTGTCGGGTCTGTTAGCCAGTTCGGTATCGGGAATCTCGCCGATATGCGACAGAAGCACCATAACATCGCATTTGGGGCGCAACTCTTTTGATACCTCTATGGCCGTCTGCACGGGGTCGGAGAACTCCAGACCGACAAACGAGCGGTCTTTGCCCTCGGGGTGATTGTTCTGGTAGTTTGTAACCACGCCGGCGATACCTATCTTTACTCCGTGATGTCGGAGTATGGTATAGGGTGCCACTTCGGGGAACTCTCCGTCGGTGCTGCGTATATTGGCGCAGACCACGCGGAAGTTATAGTGGTCCATCATCGTTTTAAGGAAACTCGGTATGCTGTCGAACTCGTGATTGCCGAATGTAGCCACATCGTAGTGCAGGGTGTTCATAAGGTCCACAATCGGTCTGCGTGCCTGCGGGGCGTAATCGACAAAGGCATTGCCTGTCCACCGGTCTCCGGCATCGACCAGGATGCAGTCGGTGGTGTCGCGGCACGCTTTCACGGCTGATACCAGACGCGGAAAGTTGTCCAGATTGGAGTGGATGTCGTTGGTGGAGAGTATCACAATCTCCTGCACCTTCGGAGTGCATTTGCACCCGACAAGGCTTGAAGGCGCAAGCAGCACCGACAAGAACAAAACAGAAAACCATCTTTTCATATTACCGGATTTTTATATTGAATCAAACCTGTTCGATTTTTGACCGATATCGACTTTGCCGACACTCCAAAATTATAAAATTATACTGTTGTGAGCAATAAATTTGTCTCATTTTTCTCGTTTTCGCATTGTATTTTCTATCTTTGTGGAAACCAAAACTGAAACTTATGCCTTTCGACCAATTTATTTCGCGTCATACGGGCGTCTCAAGGCCCGAGGAGTTGCAGGAGATGCTTGCTGCTGTCGGCGTGGCATCGCTCGACGAACTCATATCGCAAATCATCCCCGAGAATATACGTCTCAAGCGTCCGCTCAACCTGCCTGCGCAGGGTATGAGCGAGTATGAGTATGCGGCACGCATACGCGCGCTGGCGGACAAAAACCGCACTCTGCGTTCGTTTATCGGTATGGGGTGGTACCCTGCTGCCGTGCCGGCAGTCGTTATGCGCAATCTCTTCGAGAATCCTGCGTGGTATACATCCTACACGCCGTATCAGGCCGAGATATCGCAGGGTCGTCTCGAGGCGCTTCTCAACTTCCAGACGGCAGTGTTGTCCCTTACCGGAATGCAGATTGCCAACTGCTCGCTGTTGGACGATGCTACGGCTGCTGCCGAGGCTATGACGATGATGTTCGCCTCACGCTCGCGCGAAGCCGTAAAAGAGGGACGTAACAGACTCTTTGTGGACCGCAATATCTTTCCGCAGATACTCGACCTGCTGCTCACGCGCAGCGAACCTTTCGGTATAGAGCTTATCGTGGATGATTTTGCAGAGTATACGTTTACAGGTTGCGAGTTCGGAGCTGTCGTACAGTATCCGTCGGCTGACGGTACGCTTAACAGTTACGAAGATTTTGCCGCTGCGGCTCACGCGGCAGGCGTTATGGTTACGGCTGTGGCCGACCCTCTGGCACTGGCGCTGCTGACGCCTCCTGCCGAATGGGGTGCCGACATCGCTGTGGGCAGCGCCCAGCGTCTCGGATGTCCTATGGGTTACGGAGGTCCCGGAGCAGGCTTTATGGCTGCACGCGAAGAGTTCAAACGCAATATGCCGGGTCGAATCATAGGCGTCTCGGTAGACCGCGCCGGAAATCGCGCGCTGCGTATGTCGCTTCAGATGCGCGAGCAGCATATCAAACGCGAGAGAGCCACATCCAATATATGTACCGCATCGGCCCTTATGGCCTCTATGGCAGGATTCTACTGTGTATATAACGGTGCCGAGGGCTTGCAGCGTGCCGCCCTCACGGCGCACCTGTCAGCCGTTACGACGGCATCGGCACTCGAGGATATGGGTTACAAACTCGCATCGAAATCATTCTTCGATACGCTCGAGGTCGAGGCAGAGGCATCTGTGGTGCAGTCGCTTGCTCTTGAGCGCGGCATAAACTTCTACTATCCGTCGGATGCGCGTGTACGCCTCTCGTTCGATGAGGTTACGACGCCCGAAGAGGTCTCCGAGGTCATCGGTATCTTCGCCGAGGCGCGCAACCGCAAGCCCCGCAGCGTGAAATACGCTACCGAGCCGACCATCGCCGCAGCCCTGCGCCGCCGCACGCCGCTGCTCGCCGAGCCGGTATTCAACCGCTACCGCAGCGAGACTGAACTGATGCGTTACATCAAACGTCTTGAGCGCCGCGATATATCGCTTGCCGACTCGATGATACCTCTCGGTTCGTGTACGATGAAACTCAATGCGGCGGTGCTTATGCAGCCGCTCTCGCTCGCCGGCTTCTGCAATATGCACCCATACGCACCTGCCGACCAGGCAGAAGGCTATGGCGAGATGATTGCCGAACTGGAGCGCGACCTCGCAGCGATTACCGGCTTTGCAGCCTGCACCTTGCAGCCCAATTCGGGTGCTGCGGGCGAGTATACGGGTCTGATGATTATGCGCGCTTACCACCAGTCGCGCGGTCAGGGCTATCGCAATGTGATGCTTATACCCGCATCGGCTCACGGAACGAATCCCGCGTCGGCCGCTATGGCAGGTATGAAAATCGTAACCGTCGCCTGCGACACGCTTGGAAATATAGATGTCGGGGATTTGAGGGCGAAGGCTGCCGAGAACGCACCCGAACTGTGCGGTCTTATGGTAACATACCCCTCTACGCACGGTATCTTCGAGGAGAGCATACGCGATATAGCCGATGCCGTACACGATGCCGGCGGTCTGGTATATATGGACGGAGCCAATATGAATGCGCAGGCAGGTCTTACCAACCCTGCATATATCGGAGCCGACCTATGCCATCTGAATCTTCACAAGACCTTCGCCATGCCTCATGGCGGCGGCGGTCCGGGTGTAGGTCCCGTCTGCGTTGCAGAGCATCTGAAGGCCTTCCTGCCGTCGCATCCTGTGGTGGCTACGGGCGGCGATGAGGGTATCACAGCCGTTGCTGCCGCACCATTCGGCTCGGCGATGCTGCTGCCAATAACATACGGATATATCAAGATGCTGGGTGCCGACGGTCTGAGTTGTGCGACGAAGACGGCGATACTCAACGCCAACTATATGTCGGCACGCCTTGCGCCGGAGTTCAGAACCTACTATACGGGTGCAAACGGACGTGTGGGCCATGAGTTGATACTCGATTTGACGATGTTCAAGAAGAGTTACGGCGTGGATTGCTCCGATGTTGCGCGCCGTCTGATGGATTACGGCTTCCACGCTCCGACGCTCTCGTTCCCCGTGCATGAGACGCTGATGATAGAGCCTACGGAGAGCGAGTCAAAGGCCGAGTTGGACCGTTTCTGCGATGCGTTGGTGGCTATCAAACGCGAATGCGAATCTATTGAGGGCGAGGCGGATAATGTCGTGGCGAATGCTCCTCATACGGCATTCGAGATTGCCGGCGAATGGTCGCACCCCTATACGCGCGAGCAGGCTGTGTTCCCGCTTGAGTGGGTTCGCGAGTCGAAATTCTTCCCATACGTAACGAAGATTGACAACGGCTACGGCGACCGCAATCTGTGCTGTGTAAATGCAGAGTAGCGGGTGAGGAGGTGCAGCGATAGAATTTTCAGTGTGCCGTAATCGGCAACTTACTGGAAAGTGCATATTATGTTTGCAAGAACAAAATTTATATAAAAACAGATTAAAAAATGAAAGCGGAAAAGAATAAAATGGTGGCGGTAAATTATACGCTCACCGTAGACGGTCAGATTGCAGACCGTTCACAGCCGGGTCATCCCCTGGAGTTTGTAATGGGTACGGGTATGCTGCTGCCCAAGTTCGAGGCGGCTGTCGAGGGTCAGGAGCCGGGTTTCAAGACCTCGTTCACCCTTGCACCGGCAGACGGTTACGGCGAGGTTGTGCCGGAGGCTGTCGTTGACCTGCCCAAAACGGTGTTTATGATGGACGGCAAGGTTGCCGATGAGATACTTTTTGTTGGCAGCCAGATACCTATGAGCGATTCGGCGGGCAACCGTATGTTAGGCGTCGTGAAAGAGGTAGGTGAGGAGAGCGTAAAGATGGACTTCAATCACCCTATGGCCGGCAAGACGCTTAACTTCGAGGTTGAGATTGTCTCGGTGCGTGATGTTACGCCCGAGGATTTGATGTCGCAGGGCGGCTGCGGCTGCGGCTGCGACGAGTGCGGCGACCACTGCCACGATGAGGGTGATGATTGTGGCTGCGGTTGTGAACACTGCCATTAAAAGCGGGCCGTTCTTTACTTAAAAGGAGTTGGCTAAACAAACAAAAAAGGAGCAGCAATGCTCCTTTTTTATTACATATTCATTATTGGGTCGTGGTTCTCTTATCCACCCCCCATTGTACCCCCCCCCTCACCTTATTGGCTCCTTGTCAGTTCATCTTGATTGGTCTCTTGTCGGACCCCTTTGGAGCCGAATCCGAGACTTGAACTCGGGACCCCTTCATTACGAGTGAAGTGCTCTACCACTGAGCTAATTCGGCCTGCCGGAGGTTTCCTGCCGGACTCCGTCCTGTTTTTGTGCAGCCCTTTCTGCGGACTTTCCTTTCAACAAGACGCCTGTCCGGACCCCTCCCTCGGTTTTGTTCCCTTTCGGGACTGCAAATATCTGAAAAAAATTTCTCCTACGCAACATTTTTGCAAAAAAATCTCACATTTCTTACTATATTCGCACGAAAACTCACGACCTCCAAACCCAAAACCGATCGCCCATGATCACCTTTCTGCTCTGCCTGGCTCTCCTCGTCGCAGCCTATTTCACCTACGGCCGTTATCTCGACCGCTTAGCCG
>JAFLRT010000075.1 GCA_022511295.1 Alistipes sp.
GTGGGAACAAAAAAAGACCGATGTTTTACCATCAGTCCTTTCCAGTGATTCCGACAGGATTCAAACCTGTAACCTCTTGATCCGTAGGCGGCATAAAACAGCGAACAACGGATAATAACGATTGGCGTATATCGGTTTATGGCATTGGTATACATGATACTATATTACGGTTGAACCTCGTTGTTTACCGTTGTTTTCCTGCGTTATGCTGAACATTTGGTGAAGGTTTTGATAGCGGCCTGAATTTCGGCTCGGATATTCCTATATTTATGTAAATAAATTGTTGATTCAATGGAAAATAACGTAAGTATAGGGCTGTTTTTGGATACCCGTCGCGAGATGAAGAAACAGGGTGCAGGAGTATTTGGCGTTAAGGCAGATTTGCGATATATGGGCCGCCGGTGGCAGTTTGCAACACCTTTTGTGATGACACAGGATGAATGGGAGAGTGTCAACAGCCGCAAAATCCGCACCGAGGCGTTGAAAGACAAAAAGATACAGATAGAGGCCTATCGGACAAAAGCCGTCAATATCATCGAATCGCTGCATCCGTTCTCTATTGAAAAGTTTAAGGAGTTGATGCTCGGCAAGGGGAAATTTTCAAAAGCGGAAAATCGTGATGTCTGTCATCTGTTCGATGAGTATATCCGGCGGCTGATGTTGCGGAAAGCTATTCGCACGGCACACGCATACCATGCCGCCAAACGAGCATTGCAGTCGTTCAAACCGAAACTGTTCCTGGAGGATGTGACTGCCGAGTTTCTGCAACGTTTCGAGAATTATCTGACCGGCAGAGGCAACAGCGGCACCACCGTCGGTATCTATATGCGAAGTCTGCGGGCGGTGTTGAACGAGGCAATCGAAAATGGGCTTATGCGTCGGGAAGATTATCCGTTCGGCCGCCGAAGATACAATATCCCTGCTCCGAAACAGGCAAAGATAGCATTGCCGCAGGAGCAGATTCGGGCGATATTGGATTATTGCCCCGAAACTGCGGAGGAACAGCGGGCAAAAGATATGTGGGTGTTCAGTTATTTCTGCGGAGGTATGAATATCAACGACATTTGCAGATTGAGGCATGACAATATTCAGGGCGACCTGCTGACATTCAGAAGATACAAGACAAAGAATACGTCGGGCCGTACCGGAATGCCCGTAAGGATAGTATTGCAGTCGGAAGTGCGCGAGATAATCGGACGGCAGAAAACTTTGGGTGCATATATATTCCCGGTATTGGAGGCGGGTTTGTCGGATGAACGCACGGTAGCGCTTATCAAGCAGCATACAAAGACTACGAATAAATATTTGAAACAAATCGGCCGGAAATTAGGTATTGCCAGACTGACAACACAGACCGCCCGCCACTCATTCGCAACAACGCTGATGAATCACGGAGCGCCGCTGACGTTTATTTCAAAGTCGATGGGACATTCGACCACACGAACGACCGAAATATACCTCGGCAGTTTCACTATGCACGAGGCCGAGCAGTACGGCGCTATGTTAAGGGCCTTGTAGGGATAATAACTATAAACAGCGAAACCGACCCCATATTCGAGGTCGGTTTTCTTGTGCTTGACTTTTTACTGCTTTCAAAGTTCGGTTGCGACAGCGGAGTCCGAAACTGCGTTTATTTGCGTTTGGCCCGCTTGCCTTTTAGGTAGCCGCGCAAGAGTTGCGTATAGTTGTCGGGATTTTTGCAGGGGTTGGCCTTGAAAAACTCACGGCAGCGCATCTCGTAAATCTGCTGCACCTGGTCGAGGATGTCGTCCGACTTCTCGATATCGAGTATCTCGCGCAGGTTCTTGTTGCTCCTCAATAGCTCCCGCACCTTGCCGGTCTCATCCTTGTAGCCGGCGGCGTAAATCATACCGGCGATGATGCGCCTGCCAAAGAGGGTCAGCCCCTCTATCAGCGTGCCGTGCTGTTCCTCGTATGCCAGGAGCCGGATGAAACGCTCGAAGAACTTGGTCTTGCCGTCGGCAGAGCGCATATTTATATCCGCTCCGCGCAGCACGCAGGCCATCGCCAGGGTTACGTTGCCCCACTCCATCGCTTCGCGCAGCGTGGAGGTCGGATTCAGGCCATACTCGAAGAGCAAATCCCAAATGTGCGGGCTTTGGCAATACAGACCGGCAGAGCCGGCAATATCGACAGGTTCATCCTGCGAGTTGTCGGATGGCTGTTCATCTTTCGGGTCGGCGTTGCACTCTTTGAGCAGATAGAGCACCTCGAAGAAGTCGTTGTTGCGGATGGCGCGGGCCAGTTGTTGTTGAATTGCGTGTCGGCGGTTCATTCTTATTTCGTATTCGTTCTTAATTTGCTTTGCACATAGGCATCGAGGTCTGCTTTGCGGAAGAGGACTCGTCTGCCGATTTTGAGGGACGGGAGCTCGCGTTTGGAGACCATCATATAGAGGGTCGATTTGCTGATGCGGTAACGCGTGGCCACATCGTCCATTGTCATAAATTCCTGTTGTTCGCGGTTGTTTGTCATTTTTAATATATGCTTGTCATTTTATATTATAATAGATGAATTGCTGTTGATTCCTAAATTTTGTCAATCAGCAATTTATCCGTAACTTTATCGAAAATTAACAAAACTCTACAATGGCCAAACGTGAGTCCATATCCATAACAGACCTTGCCAACGGATTCGGCGTCTACCTCAAAGAGCAGCTGCAGGAGGAGGGTGCAACTTATATCGAAGATATACGCAACAACCTGAAAACCCAGGTTCCGCTCAGCGAGTTTCGGGTGCGCATCACCTACACGAAAAATTTTAGGGCGAAATCCGAGCCCAACCGCGAGCAGGTCATTACGCTGGCAGAGTTGTACGATTTTCATCGCACGGGCCGCTTCGGCGATTATAACATCTGTCCGCCCGACACCTCCTATACTACGCTCAAAGCACGCAAGAACAATCTTCCGAACACCTATGTTACGGGAGTCGGCATTCGTCCGCTGCAAAATGACATCACCCAATGGAACGGCAGTATGGTCATCGACGCCGATATTCGCTCGGCGATTTTCAAGAAGATAGGTTTAGACCCTAAAAATATCGATAATGCGGATAATGCCCGCTTTGCCGAGGTGCTGACGGCGTACAGAAAAGAGCTGCACGTGCGGCTATGCAAGTACCCCTGGTATCTGTGGTCGACCTTCTCCTCGACTTTCGGCGGGGTGCACATAAGAACCAAGACGGGTATCAACAATCTGGTAGATGCCTTTCAGGGTTATCTGCAAACCATCTATCCCAACCGCACCACCACGCATGTCTGCGCGCAAATGCTGTTCCACATCAATGCACTGCACAAGTGGGTGCTATGTTACGACGAGATGCTGGCTGTGGCCCGGATATTCAACGATGCCTACAATATGGGGGATGATTACAGCTGGGTTGCCGAGGCGCTGGATGCAAGCGGTCTTCGATTCACGCAGGGTATGTGCGTGATGTACGACCCAACGCTTGAACTTAACCCAGGTTTCAAGGAGATGCCCCTGCTGCTCGACCTGATGGAAGAGCCCTTTTCATCGGATGCGCCGCTTGTCAAAACAGGCGTGCTCAAACCCTTCCTCAGCAACGCCAATCCGCTCAAATACGCGCCGAAAGAGGCGGAGGGAGCGACAGGCAGCGCTTCGGTTAAGAAGTTGTCGGAGGAGGAGCGCAGCGAAATGGAACGTATCGTCTCGGAGTTGGAGGGTATCGACCTCGAAACATTTCGTGAGGCCGAACGCGAGTGCGACCGGCTGGGATATGCGCGCAACGAACTCTACTGGCGCGTGGTGAACTACCTCTATGCGGAGTTTACGGGCGGTGACAAGGAGCTGACGTTGAATATAAGCCTTGCGCTGTTCGACCCGCAGTCGCACCACAGCAACCGCGAGCAGATAGCGAAGAAAATCGAGAGCTTCGAGAAAAATCCGCTGAAAGTAAACAGCCGGATTCGTTCGCTGATGACGCAGGTTCTCTACGAGCGTATCTGGCGTCGGGGAGTCGAGAGCGACCGCAAAATGTTCGAGATAGACTTTGACGAGCAGAACACATACCGCCTCAAGGAGAACGAGTATGTCGGCGACTATATCCACCGTATCGACGAGCGGCTTGCTCCGGGGCAGAGTTTGCTGCTGGTGAGCGGCACGGGAACCGGCAAGACCGAAGGCATCCTGCATCTGGTCTTCGACATCAAAGATATCGGCAAAGATACGCTGATGGGCGGCCGTCAGCTAATTTACAAGCGAACCCGAAAGAAGATGCTCATCATCGAGCCGCTTATCTCCATCGTGCAGTCCAAATTCAGCCACATCCCCCGGGAACTGGTACAGCTGGTCTATGGAACCAACGAGGACAGGGATAAAAACATTCCGCTCTGCGTGGCGGTCATTGACAAGGTGATTTCATCCATCAGTCTGGGCACATACGACAACCCCCGTTTCGACTATATCGTGGTCGATGAGTCGCACCTGCTCACCATGAGCGAATACCGCCAGAAGTGCGGCCTGCTGCTGGACTTCCTTACCACGCAGCATACCCGCTCGAAGGTTATCTACATGACCGGCACGCCGCTGGTCGAGCGCAAATTCCTGCCCGAAAACACGCTCTGCGTAAAACTCGACAAGCCCTCTGCCAATAACAAGCTGGTAAACATCTACACCAAGTATGTCAGTCCGCTCGAACAGATGAAACAGGCCATCGCCAAGCGTATCGAGGAGGGAAAGAAGGTCATCTGCATCATCCGCAACAAGAATCAGATACGCGGTATCCAAAGCCGGGTAGAAGAGCTCCTGCAACGGGAGATAAAGTCCGACAAGTTTTTCAGCGATGCCCGCGACACGCCGTTGGCGCACAATATCATCGGCAACAAGCGTCTGGGCGATGTGGAGCTCGCCTTCGTAACCTCCGTATTCTCGTGCGGCGTGGATATCGAAGGGGAACATGATGTGGTGATATACACATATCAGGAGTTGAACGGCATAGAGGTAGACCAGTATGCCAACCGCCTGCGCAAGACCGATATCGAGTTCAACGTTTACGGCAGGTACCGCAATATGCGTTACCGCAGCCTCGACCGCTACCTCGTACCCGAATCGAACGACAACATCGACGTGGTGCTGCCGATGCTCAACGGCTCCGAACAGGAGCGGCACACCGCCGAAGCGATGCTTGCACACGAGCCGATTCCCTATTTGGTCAAAGACCAGTTCGACCGCTATACGATTAACGACACCCTGCTGGAACTGCACAAGTATTACCAGGCGTGGGACGGTTGGAGCAGTCAGTGGCAGGTGTGCGCCCAATATCTGCGCGGTTTGGGCTATACGGTCGATATCGACCCTCGCACCTCCGTGCGTTTGGAGCGGGAGTTGGACATGAAGGAGGTGCACCGTATCCGGACCAAGCACCGCAACGAGCAGTATCGCCGCTTTATGGAGATTTGGACAGAGCACGCCGCAGAACTGCATACGTTGTACGATGACTTGCGGACAATGACCGTCCGCATTCAGTATGCCGAGGAGCCTTTCCGCCTCGACCGGCCTGTTCGCGCCAAGGGCGACAACCCGCAGATAACACACACCCGCACGCTCTATACCAACATGTGTGTCGAGATGGAGGCTGTTCTGAACTTCATGTATCCTGCCCGGCGCAACCTCTTTTCGTGGGAGCAGTATGTCGATGCGGTCGAAAACACCCTCTTTGACA
>JAFLRT010000076.1 GCA_022511295.1 Alistipes sp.
CCTGAAGCAAAAGGTCAGAGACAACTCCCGCTTTTTCCGACTCCCTGGAAATTAATTGAAGAAGCCTTTCTGAATCCACGCTTTCTATCAAGGTTGTTTTACCGATTATCTGTTTCACCTTATTGGTTTGCAGATGACCAATCATGTGCCACTCGATATCTTTCGGAAGCGTTTCGTATTTGGATTTGAGCTCCTGCGGACGGCTCTCGCCAAAAATGCGCTGTCCTGCACGGTAAGCCTCGGCAATAGCCTCGGCGGTGTGTGTTTTCGATACGGCAACAAGAGTTACACCTGAAGGAAGTGTCTCTTTGATTGCATGCAGATTCGACTCGATGGACATAATGACGAATGTTTATCTGTACGCAAAAGTAATATTCGCCGCTCTAATCGACAACAGTTTCGGTAACTTTTTGCTTCTCGCGCCGTGCGCCGAGCAGATAGTGTGCCAGCAGGTTGCTGTTTTTGCGGATAAGCGTGCTGAATAAAAGGACTACTGCAACTATCGCAATAGATACGGCGATACTTGCCGTCAGTACTATAATTGCCGAATTTGTAGTCGTCAAATAATTTATTATGCTTTGCGGCATTTCGGGAAGCAGGAAGAAATGCAGCAGGTAGATATCGAGTGTGCGACGTCCCACGAACTGGAATATTCTGCTCAACGTACCGCCGGCAGCAAAATAGTTGCGACAGTGATAGAAGAATGCAAAAATAACAAACAGCCCGCTAAAACGAGACCAGACAAAAGTACCGTAATAGACAGGAACATCTATATAGTGTAAAAATGTACTTGCTATCCAAATCAGAAAGACAACACCGTTAAACCAGTCGCAGTTTAGTATCTTTACAAATCGCTGAAAGTTGCTGCGCACAATAATACCCGAGGCGAAGAAAACCATGTACGAAGATAAGTTCTCTAAGTTAGGGATGCCTTTCCACCACACTTCGGGAATATTGATTATGCGACCTAATGCCATTGTAGCCAACGACAGAATGAAGAACAGCGCAGGGATATATCGTATTTTCCCGCAGATGCTGCCTGACAAAAGCAAAAGGTAATATACCACGAACATCTCGAACAATACAGGTGTAAACCAATATTCACGAAAGCCGTCATAGATAAATGCGGGACCGAATATGCCCCAACCGGCATTAAGTATGAAGTGCGAATACAAGGTGAAGAATATTATACACGGAATAATGGCGAGTTGAACTTTTTTCCATGTATTGGCGGCAAAATCGTGCATGCCGAATTTTTCCGTCATGCGGTAGCCAACAAATCCGCTGACAAAGAAGAACAGCGGCATTCTGAATGTATATAAAAAGATAAACAGGAATGATTCGTGGCAGCACAGCGAGTAGTTCATTACATGACCGACAACAACCAAAAACATCGTAAAACCGCGCAGAGCATCGATATACTCTATGCGTTTTTTTGTTTGCAGCAAAGCACTTTGCGGCGCTGAGATATTACAGTCTGTTATGTGCTCTGGAACGGTATTGTTTTCCATCTCTTTATCTGTTTGTACTGCAAATATAGTCAAAATTTCAGAACGACAGTCTTTTGACAAAGTACAGATTGATGCAAAGGCAGTTTCACACTCTTTTATTTTTATATATGTGGCAAAAAAACTATCTTTGCCGATACGCAATATGTATTTTTAATATGAAAAGGATATTTCTGACACTGATTATGATTTCGGCAGCGTGGTCGTCGCTTGCCTGCACAAATTTCATAGTTACCAAAGGCGCATCGACCGACGGCTCGGTAATGGTTAGTTATGCTGCCGACTCGCATCAACTTTACGGTTGCCTTTATAAATATACGCCGGTGCGAAACGGCTCCGATGAGGTCGCTGTTTATGAGTGGGATACCGGCAAATACCTCGGAAAGATACCTCAGGCAGATGTTACATACTCCACAATCGGAAATATGAACGAACACTCGCTCATTATCGCCGAAACCACTTTCGGTGGTCGTGAAGAGTTGGAGACGCCTAACGGTATTATGGATTACGGCTCATTGATTTATATAACGCTCCAGCGAGCCAAAACCGCTCGAGAGGCGATAGAGACTATTGCCGCTCTCACCAATGAGTACGGATATGCGTCGAGCGGTGAGAGTTTCTCTATTGCAGACCGCGATGAGGCGTGGATAATGGAACTTGTCAGCAAGGGTCCTTTCGGCAAGGGTATCGTATGGGTGGCACGACGCATTCCCGACGGTTATGTGTCGGGTCATGCCAATCAGTCGCGCATAACGTCATTCCCTCTCGATGACCCTGAAAATACGCTCTACTCGGATGATGTGATTTCGTTTGCCCGCGAAAGAGGTTATTTCAACGGCCGAGATGACGAGTTCAGTTTCTGCGACGCATATGCTCCGGCCGATTTCGGAACGATACGCGGTTGCGACGCCCGTGTGTGGTCGTTCTTCCGCACGGTGGCCGACGGCATGGATGAATATACGGACTATGCTTTGGGACACAATCCTTCGCATCGCTTTCCTTTGTGGGTGATGCCGCGCGAAAAAGTGTCGCCCAAAACGGTGTTCGATGCCATGCGCGACCATTACGAGGGTACACCTCTGGATATGACTGTAGATATAGGTGCCGGCGGACACCGCTGCCCCTATCGTTGGCGACCGATGAACTTTGAGGTTGATGGTACGACATATTTGAACGAGCGCGCGACAGCCACGCAGCAGACCGGTTTCTGGTTTGTGGCGCAGGCACGGCCCGACCAGCCCGACTATATGGGTATTCTGTGGTTCGGCGTGGATGATGCGGCAACATCATGCCTGACGCCAATCTATTGTTCGACGACAGCCGTACCGGAGTGCCTTAAAGAGGATAATGGCTCGATATTGGATTACTCCGATACCTCGGCATTTTGGATATTTAACCGTGTTGCGCACCTCGCATATCTCTACTATGACAGAGTAGCGCCCGTTATACGCCGCAATGTCGATGAGTGGGAGAATGGAAAGCTGTCCGAGGTTGCAGAGATAGATGCCGAGGCTGTTAAGATGCCTTCTAAAAGGCGTACGAAGTTGCTTACGCGCTATTCGGTAGAGACGGCACAGAGGCTCTTTTCCAAGTGGCAGTCTCTGGATAAATATTTGTTTGTGAAGTTTATCGACGGCAATATAAAGACCGAAGATGAGAATGGATTTGTCGAAAATGGTGCGGGTAAGAGGATACCTGACAGAATTGAGCAACCTGGCTATTCGGAGAGGTGGAAGCGCGCTGTGGCTGCGGATAATGGTGAAATATTAAAAGTGTTGGAATAACTATGAAATATGACATTATGGTTATAGGCAGCGGCCCCGGAGGGTATGTTGCTGCCATTCGCGCCGCACAGTTGGGGCGCAAAGTCGCTTTGGTCGAAAAGGATATGCCGGGCGGAGTATGCTTGAACTGGGGATGTATTCCCACCAAGGCGCTGCTTAAAAGTGCGCAGGTATACCATTATTGCAAGGCTGCCGCCAACTACGGAATAGATGTGGAGGGTGAGGTGAAACCCGATATGGAGAGAATCGTTGCACGCTCACGCGGCGTGGCGGAGACGATGAGCAAAGGCGTCGATTTCCTGTTGCGCAAAAATGGAGTGGAATTTATCAAGGGCTATGGTCGTCTTGCCGGTAGCGGCAAAGTTGATGTAGACGGCGTATTGTATGAGGCCGATGCGATTATACTCGCCACAGGCGCACGTCCGCGTGTCGTCGATTTTATGCCTGTTGACGGGGAGTATGTTATAACCTCGCGTGAGGCGCTGACGCTGACCAAGTTGCCCGAGGATATGATTATAGTCGGTTCCGGAGCCATCGGCAGTGAGTTCGCATCGCTCTATGCATCGCTTGGCGTTAAGGTTACTATTGTCGAGTATATGCCTCAACTTATGCCGCTTGAGGATGAGGAGGTCTCCAAAACTATGGAGCGCTGTTTCCGTAAGATGCGTGTAGATGTACGTACATCGACGACAGTCAAGAAGGTGGCTGTGGAGAATGGCCGCTGCTTCGTGGATATTGAGGGTAAGAAGGGTGCCGAAACGCTGTCGGCAGCCGTCGTGCTGTCGTCGGTTGGTATTAAGTCTAATATCGAGAATCTCGGTCTGGAGGAGGCCGGAGTTAAAATCGAGCGCGATAAAATCGTCGTGGACGAGTTCTACCGAACGTCGGTTGCAGGCGTATATGCAATAGGTGATATTATAGCCACGCCGGCATTGGCTCATGTCGCATCAGCGGAAGCAATATGCTGTGTGGAGGCTATTTGCGGCTTATCACCTAAACCGATAGATTATACGACGATACCATCATGTGTATTTACATCGCCGGAGGTGGCATCGGTTGGATTTACGGAGCAGGCGATGCGTGCTTCGGGCGAAGCGTACAAGGTCGGACGTTATCCGTTCACGGCGTCGGGAAAGGCGGCTGCTTCCGGAGACAGGGATGGCTTTGCCAAACTTATTTTCGATAATAATGACAGGCTTGTCGGTGCGCATTTGGTAGGAGCCAATGTTACGGAGATGATAGGAGAACCTGCGCTTGCCAAGATGCTCGGTGCTACGGCTCATGAGATAGCCAAGACGATACACTCTCATCCGACGATGAACGAGGGGATTATGGAGGCTGCCGAATCGGCTCTCGGCGCTTCGATACATACCGTGTAAGCAAATCCCTCCCGTACTAATTGCCCAAACATATAAAAAATGAAAATCAAACTGACAAAATTAAAGGAGTTCTTCTTTAAGTCGCCTGTCAGCGATTATCTGTTGCTGACGTTGGCGTTTTACATAGCATTGCAAGTACTGAATCTGTGTTTTGAACCATCTCCTTCCAGTCGTTTGTTTGTAAGCCATATCCATCGTATAGTCGATGCTATGATGTTTGCGTTGCCAATTTTCATCTTGCGCCGCAAACTGTTCCTGTTTCCATATCTGTTAGTTGTTGATTTGTATTTTTTAGCCAATGTATGGTACTATCGCACATATCTGAATCCTATGCCTCTTGCCGCCTTTACTATGGTGGAAAATCTCGACGGGCTGTGGGTTAGCATATTTCAATCGATGCGCCTTATTGATTTGGGTATATTTCTGCCTATTGCTGCCTTTGCAGTGTATTATGCTATCAACCGAACTGAAACAAAGAGGGGCTTTTCAATAATCTGTTTCGCTGCATTTACAGTTTTTGTTTGTGCCGGTTGGGCATTTCCGTATTTCACGCGAACAGGCAAATTCAATATGGTCTCTTGTCTTAATCAGTTGAGTATGACAAGAGTTATACAGCAGTACGGTTTTGCTTCATATTGGTATTGTCAGATAGCATATACGAAAGAGTGTTCCGATGCCGATAAACAATTTGCAGAAGATATGATGCGGCAAATACAGTCGGCACCTGCACCGGAGCCATTGGTTGCACAGCACAATAAAAATTTGATAGTTATCCTTGTGGAGTCGCTTGCAACCTATCCTATAGGGCTTGAGATAGACGGAGTAGAGGTTACTCCGCGTCTGAATGGATTTATACGCGACTCTCAAACGCTTTACTTTCCTAAAGTTTGGCCTTGCCGCAGAGACGGTCGTTCATCGGATGCGCAATTACTTATTAACACCGGACTGTTGCCGATAGCCAACGGAGCCACTGCATCTCTTTTTGGCGAGAACAGTTTCTATTCATTGCCGAAAGC
>JAFLRT010000077.1 GCA_022511295.1 Alistipes sp.
GTAAAACTTTTTTTCAAACTATATGATTTTTCGATTCGGCTCGTACGGCCATTAAATCTCTATATCATACATTTGGTATGTTAATAATATTGTGTTTGGAGATGCCGTTGTAATTGATTGTTTTTCAATTTGTTGCAAATCGGGGGGGGTATTTTGTAAATTATTTTATTTGCAAAATACTTTTGCGTATAAGATAATATTCATATCTTTGCGCCCGGAAAAGTGTGTTTTCTTACAAAGAATACATACTGTTTCGGTTGAAAACTAAACGGTGCGCGGACAGCGGAGTATAACACGATTCCGACGCAGCACGCAACGCGAAGTTCAAGACAATGAAACACAACCGGAGAGTGAGGATTTATCCCCCAACTTCTTCGACAATGCGCATAACTCCATGGTCTGCAATACGATATGCAACCGTGGAGGAGTAGTAGAATTGCCTGCAAACAGAGAATGACCGGCGAGAACGACAAGCAGAAAGTGTGCTGGTATGCCATGCGCGACCTCTCGCGACGCCATGCCAAGTCGCCTGCGTACAAGCTGCTCACCGAAATGGGATTCGAGATATTCACACCCATGACACGCCGTCTGACTCTCCGGAACGGCCGGCGCATCAGCAAGGAGGAGCCTTTCATGCAGGACCTGCTGTTCGTGCATGACTCGCGCGAGCGGCTGAATCCGGCGGTGGCAAAAATAGAGAGACTGCAATACAGATATATACACGGCGGCTACTGCGAGCCTATGGTGGTGCCCGATGCCGATATGGCGAGGTTTATCCACGCCGTGCGCTCGTCGCGACTGCCGCGCTTCTTCCGGCCAGAGGAGATTACGGCGGATATGTGCGGGCAGTATGTACGCATAGTGGGTGGCAACCTCGACGGTTACGAAGGACATCTGCTGTCGATTCGAGGGTCGAAGTTCAAACGGCTGATGGTCACGCTGCCGAACTTCATGACGGCGGCGGTCGAGGTGCAGTTGGATTTGATAGAGGTGCTGGAATAAGGTTTTTGACGCGATGAATCATAAATTGTCGGAGTTAATATCGGCCATACGCGCTGTTCCGCTGACGGATGCGCTGACCGACGATGCCGTGACGGCGTTGTCGCACTGCTACATCTCGATGCAGAACATGGCGGCAGCCGACGGCTTGGAGTCGGAGTGCGGCAACAGTCGCGAGTTTGAGCAGGCGCTCGACACTCTATACGGAATATGCCGCAAGCGCTGCGCCGCCGGAGAGCCGCCCGAACGTCGATGCCGGATGGTGTCGGTGCTGCACATGATTGCCGGAATGCGGATGGGCGTGACGACTGATATGCGCAGGTGGAACGAGTGCTGCGATTTGATGTGGCAGGCGGTCGACGAAGTGATGAAGCGTCAGCAACACGAGGCGGACAGCGCGTCGGTCTACGGGGCGTTGCGCTGCATCTGCGACCTGTTCGGCTATGTGGCAGAGGAGGAGCGGAACGCTGACCCCGACTTCAGGTGGTACAGACGGCACATCGAGGAGTGGGCCGCGGCGCTGAACGACGACGGAACGTGGGACGGGCTGTCGGTCGACGAGGCGTTGTGCCGGCTGGATATAATGTGCCGCAACTCGAATATGCTCGCCGATTCGTCGCACGATGCGGCTATCGGCAAGGCGTGCGGCGTATGTTGCCGGACTGCGTTGGAACATCTTCGCCGCACTGAGGGCGATGCGCCGGGAGACTGCGGCAGGAGGCTGTTCATGCTCGGCGAGGTCGTGACGCACGGCCTCGGGGAGGTCGGCTGCGACGCAACGGATGACATAGCCGAATATGCCTCACGGCAGGCCGCACGACACCCACGCGGCAGCGACGAATGGCTGTTCTGCAGTGCCACCCTGCTCGACCGGCTCTGTATGCAGCTCGCCGAACAGCTCCGCAACCGACTCCTCGCCCACAGCGCTTAATCATAACAATAAAAAACATATCCCTATGCCCGACGCCCGAATATCAAACACAGAACAGACGAACGACGGCCGCGAGATTCATCTCTATTACACCGACATATCGGATGTGTGGAGCGCCTATGGCCGCTCGGCATATGCACTGCGTCTTTATGTCAAAGCGCACGGATACGACAATCTGCGCGGATTCTCCAGCTCGATGCATCTGCCCTGCACCGTTGTAGGACACCAAACCGTCAAGCGTATGCGCGGCTCGGTAACCATCACGCATGAAGAGGATGGGTATCTGAGCTTCTCTACCCCGCTGGCTTTCGACCAGAACGATTACATCCGCTGGGCGGCCAAACTCGAACAGGAGGATGCTACGCCCGACCCGATACACATTACCACTCTGGTCAGCGAGTTCGTACCCAAGGACCGCTTCATACCCGACGGAATGTCGTCGTTCGCACGCAACGTCAAGCGTATAGGAGACTTCTTCCTTGCGTCGATGGCACTGATAGTTTTCAGCCCGCTGTTTTTGCTCTGTTATATCGCCGTAAGGCGCGAGGATGGCGGACCGGCCATATTCAAACAGGAGCGCATAGGACGTTTCGGCAAGCCCTTCAACATCTACAAATTCCGCTCTATGCGGCTCGATGCCGAGAAGGCGGGGCCTCAGCTGAGCCACAGCGGCGGCGATGACGACCCGCGGCTGACGAAGGTCGGCAGGTTTATACGAGCGCATCATTTGGACGAACTGCCGCAGTTGTGGAATGTTTTCAAGGGTGACATGGCTTTTATCGGCCCGCGGCCCGAGCGGCGTTTCTACATCGACCAAATCATGGAGCATGACAAGCGATATGCCTACCTCTACCAGATTCGTCCGGGGGTGACGTCCTACGCAACTCTGTACAACGGCTACACCGACACCATGGAGAAGATGTTGCAGCGATTGGAGTACGACCTTTACTATCTCGGGCATCGCTCGTGGTGGTTCGACTTCAAAATCCTTGTCAACACATTCCTATCCATCGCCTTCGGAAAAAAATTCTAAGCGAACATAAGCCATGTCGAACAAGAAAGTCTTCGTATCGGGCTGCTACGATATGCTGCATAGCTGAATATATTAATACTTTATGGCCAATCATACTACAACGATTGCTAAAAATACAGTCTTTTTATATCTGCGCACCTTTTTGATACTAATCGTATCAATCTATACTTCGAGGGTTCTGTTGGCCACATTGGGGGTGGTTGATTATGGTATATACAATTTGGTTGCAGGAGTCGTTGGGTTATTCGCTTCATTAAAAGTTGTATTCGCATCAGCCGTCCAACGATTCCTGAATTATGAAAAAGGAAAAGGCAATCATCTAAGACAACAGCATATTTTCTCTCTGAGTTTGATAATTCACATCGCTATCGCGCTCTTCTTCGCATGCGTTGTAACAGCAGCGGGTGTTTGGTTTATCGCCAACAGACTAAATGTCCCTGACGGCTCTATCGACACCGCTCTTTTTGTATTTCATTGTGCAGTAATTACTGCAATGTTCAATATATTGGCTATTCCATTCGATGCTGCAATTATTGCAAATGAGAGGTTGAATTTTTATGCAGGACTGGGGATAGCAGATGCTTTGTTAAAACTGCTTATTATATACATTCTACCACTGGCTACATATAACTATCTAAAGTTTTATGCATTCATGATAGCCGGTATAGGATTTCTAAATCTTTTGACAGAAATAATTTATTGCCATCGATTTGCGGAGTGCCGTCTGCGATTCTTTTGGGATAAACGTCTTTTTAGCAACTTGGCATCATTTGCCGGCTGGAACTTTTTGGGGAATACGGCTTTTGCATTGGTAAACGAGGGTATCAACATGGTATTGAACATATTTGGCGGCGTTGTTGCGAATGCTGCCCGAGGCATAGCATATCAAGTAAAAAGTGCTGTATCTCAATTATCGTCAAATATCTTGATTGCTTCGCAGCCTCATATTATTCAACAGGCAGCAGCCACCGTGAAAGAGAATACATTTCGCAATATTAACAAAGTGTCCAGAATTTTATTCTTCATCATGTCGACGACCTTGCTGCCAATGATAGTTTATTGCGAGCAACTACTCGGCATATGGTTAATAGAAGTGCCGCCTCAATCCGTTCTATTCGTTCGGTTGGTACTTGTTCACATGATTATTCGGGTGCTACACGGCCCAATGGATATTTTATTCAAGGCTTTCGGGAAAATAGGCAAATATCAGATTATAGATTCGATTACGTTGTTTACAGCTCTTCCAGCATCGTATATTTTGCTAAAACTTGGTTTGCCGCTGTATACTGCATTTATTATGATAATCACTGCCGAGCTTTTAAATATATGTTGTATAGTAAAACTCGCACAGGCCATTGTCGGATTCGATATAAAAAGTTATTTGCGACAAGTGTTACAGCCCTATGTTGTTATATTGATATGTTTATCGGCCGTTGGATTTGTATTTTATAAATTTATGATGCCGAGCTCATGGTTCCTAATGATAATCTGTATGATATTATATATAATATCAGAGGTTTCTGTCGTCTATTTTTTCTTGAACACCGAAGAACGAGATTTTATTAAGAAACTGATAAATCGCATATATTCGTAATATGCACTGTATCTATATATTAGTCCTTAGAGCCAGTGTAAAATCATTATTCCTTGATATTTTGAATAAAATCATAAGACAGTATATATATCAGAAATATCAATAATATATGCTTCAGTTTTGGCGAAAGTTTTTTACAGCGGTAGTTATAACATACCCGTTTGTATCATTATATGGTATAAATGTTAGCACTATATCTGTTGCCGACGTACTTCTTGCTGTATCACTTTTCGTTTTGGCATTCATTAATATGCTGCAGACTCGCCGAATAAATATTTTATACCCGTTTCTAATATTTTTCTCATATATCGTCATCTCTTCTCTGTTTATATTGCCAATGCAGCATGATTTTATGAATATTCTGCTGCGAACAGTCAGATATTTATATCTTCTTTTGGCATTAATATTCTTTGTGAAATCTAATTTCATATTTGAATATGGGAAGAAATTGTTGTTGTTCTTTTCCGTCTTGGCCACATTATTTATAATCATTCAGGCTTTTTTCCTCTATTTCAAAGGTGTATATATTCAAGGCTATATCCCGGGAGTACCTATATTGAGAGAGGAATTGACAACATTTGCCGACCAAATGCAGCAATACGGATTGGATATTCGGCCGCGAAGTTTTTTTGGTGAACCTGCACATTATGCTGTATATGAAGTATGCGGGTTGTCTTTTGTTTTGTGTTCCCAAACACATAACAAAAGATTTTGGTTGATGTCTGTATTTATGACTTTCGGAATACTCATTTCGGTATCATCCACAGGCATTTTGTGTGCAATGGTATTATGGGCAATATTTGTTTTTAAAAATAAACATATCGTTTTTAAATTCACAATCAAGCTTTTTAGATAGTTCTAATGTATAATCTTTATAAATATCATTTGGATCAAGTGATTCTTTTTTCTTATTTAATTTTTCAATTTCCTTTTTAATACTATCATTTT
>JAFLRT010000078.1 GCA_022511295.1 Alistipes sp.
AATCTATCTTAGAACAAATAGCAAATGGGACAACATTCCATATTAACTATTTACAAGTTATATTAGGCACAATGAATACAAATATTGAGCCTTACCAGAAGTTAAGTATGTGCTTGAAATATTTGATTGGTATATTGCCGCTGATAAAGTAATGCGCATTACAAAGATGTGAGAGTTATTCAAAGCAATAATATAGTTTTATGCCGCGCAGACGGAAGATAGAGATTAAAGCGTCGGAGTTGTCGTGCTTCGAGCAGTTGGTGAGCGAGTTGCGCAGGCGAGCGGAACCTGCCAATATCGACCCGGATAGTCTGCATGTATGGGCATACGAGAGCTATGAACAGGAGTTGAAGAATGTCGATAAGGCAATTCAGCATCTCGACCGTTGGATCTATATGCACAACGGACAAAACGAATTGCAGGCGTTCGACGGCGGACAACTGATGACTAAAAAAGAGTTGGCGGCGGCATTGGGCATCACTCGTCCGACGCTCTATCGGTGGCTGAAGAGCAAATGGTTTACCGGCTGCCGCGACGAACGATTTACAAGGGACGAGTACTACTCTTCTTCTGCCATTCGTTCCGCCTTACAAAACTATCTATCAAAATAAAAAGTCGAAGATAAAATCGAAGAGATTATCAGTACCACAGGGAGCATCAACGGCGATGTTCCCTGTTTTTTTATGATTTTTAATCACTTTACACGGCAGGGCAATCGAAGACAGATTGTGCCAGGAATCTAAAATCCATATCTGTTTGTCGTCGGCTGGCGCTTATATGGCGCTGATTGGCATCGTGTTGTATCGTTATTATCGGTTTTAGTAAGGTACGGGAAAGCTGTTCCTTTGCAGGCGTTAAACCAAATAAACAACACTATGGCAAAGGAAATCTATTTGAACGGCCTGACGACCGACCAACTCTCGGAGATGATACGGGAATCCGTGCGCGACGGATTGCAGCAAATGTCGCCAACCCGTCCGAAAACCGAATCGAAACTGCTGACCCGCCGCGAAACTGCGCGACGGCTGCGCATCTCGCTTGTAACGCTTACCGACTGGGTGAATCGCGGTAAAATCTGTGCCCACAAAATCGGTGGCCGCGTGCTGTTCCGCGAAAGCGATGTCGAGGCGTCGCTGAATCGAATCTTCCCGATTAAAAACCGATAGCGATGGAGACGAAGGAGCGTTACATACGTGTAGGCACATCGCTGATTAAGGTGGTGATGCGACCGCTAATCAAAGGCGGCTATGCCGAGGAGCATATTGCATGGAGTTACGAAACGCTGCGGCAGGATTACGGTCGCGGCAATTTGCCCGAAATTGAAAAGTATGACGGATTCTGCGTGATTCCCGACCACTTGAATTATCGTCGCGTTCACGGCACCTACCTTAACCAGTATGAGCCGCTTGTGCATGCACCGACAGCGGGAGAATGTCCGAATATCATGCAATTTCTGACACACATATTCGGCGAACAGATAGAGTTGGGATTGGATTATTTGCAACTGCTCTATTTGCGACCGACCCAGATGCTGCCGATTCTGTTGCTGGTGTCGAACGAACGCAACACCGGTAAGACGACTTTTCTGCGTTTTTTGAAGATGCTGTTCGGCAAGAACGCCACGTTCAACACCAACGACGATTTCCGTTCGCAGTTCAATGCCGACTGGGCTAATCGTCTGCTGGTGTTGGTAGATGAACTGTTGCTGAACAAAATCGAAGATACAGAGAAAATCAAGAATCTATCGACGGCAATCGATTACAAAGTCGAGGCAAAGGGCAAAGACCGCCGCGAGATTGAGTTCTTCGCCAAGTTCGTTTTATGTTCCAACAACTAACGTAATCCGATTATCATCCAACCTGAAGAGGTGCGTTTCTGGGTGCGGAAGATTGCGCCCGCAGACCGCGATGACATCGACCTGCGCCGGAAGATGGAGCGCGAGATTCCGCATTTCCTTCATCTTCTGATCCATCGGACATTATCGACGCAACAGCAATCGCGGATGTGGTTTGCTCCGTCGCTGCTCGAAATGCCAGCACTACTGAAAATCAAAAAGTACAACACCAACAAGGTGGAGGTGGAGATTGCCTCCTACTGCGCAGACATTATGGAACGCAACGGCGAGGAGCGGGTGTTATGCTGCCCTAAAGACTTTTTGGACATTGTACGCGAAGCCGGTTTGCGGAGTGATTTGACGCAGATTCGCAGCATCTTCAAAGATAGTTGGGGGCTGCGTTCGGATAAAAACAGCGACTACATCTTTTACCATATCGGTACGGACGGCGAACTATTTCCGATGAAACGGAGAGGCCGCTATTACGAGGTGCCGCGACGGATTGTGGAGCGACTATTGTCGTAATGTTGTGTCGATTCTCTATTTCAATGAAAATCAATACAAACAATGCCCGAACAACAACGCAACAACCGCACAACAATTTCAGTCGGTGTCGGCTATGTTTGTTGCCCTATCCGACACTGTTGCGAACTTGTTGCGCATATAATTAATTCACTGAATAATACCTACTGTAACAACAAATCAACGAAAATGAAGACGATTCAAGATATCAAACGCCTATCGATACGCGACTATCTGCATCTTCGGGACATCGACCCAAAGTATGGCAATGCCCGCTACGGATTCTACCACTCGCCGCTTCGGTCGGAGCGAACGCCCTGTTTCAAGGTCGATTATGTGCAGAATCTCTGGTATGACTTCGGCACAGGCGAGGGCGGATCGATTATCGACCTTGTTATACGGCTGGAACATTGCACGTTTACGCAGGCGGTCGCGCGGCTCGGCAGAAATGACCATATACCTGCCGTAAATACGCAGCCGCTACCGCCCGCGTCAACCTTGCAGATTCTGTCCGATTCACCGCTTGCACATCCTGCCCTGCTCGACTATCTTACGAGCCGCGCTATCGACCCGACCATTGCCGCCGCCTACTGCCGCGAAGTGCGTTACACCGTCTATGACAAACTGCGATTCGCCATCGGTTTCCCGAACAATGCCGGCGGCTGGGAGCTGCGCTCGGCTCGATTCAAAGGGAGCAGCAGTCCCAAACATATTACTATCATCGACAACGGCAGTGACACTGCTGTCGTGTTTGAAGGATTTATGGACTTTCTCGCCTACCTTACTTTGAAAAGAGCCGACCGCCTGACGGTCGATGCAGCGGTACTGAACTCGGTGGTCAATCTGCCCAAAGCCTTGCCGTTTTTGCAACGGCACGCAACCGTTCATACCTTTATGGACAACGACGATGCTGGCCGACAGGCGACCGAAGCCATTATCCGCCGGCTGTCCGAATGTGAGGTTATCGACCACTCCTGTTTCTATCGCAGCCACAAGGATGTAAACGACTATTTGCTGACTGTCAGGCGACCGCAACAACGGCAGTCGCCTGCAAAACGTGTAATGAAGATTTAGAGTGTAGCAAGTTTGTGTTTCTGTCGGACAGAAACAGCGAAATCCCGTTGGTCTAAAACAAAAAAATCCCATGAATGTCATAAAGAATCGCAACGACAAAGGCCGTCCGCCGAAGGCTGCAACCGAGCAGCACAAATACAAAATCACCGTCCGATTCGCCACTGCCGACTACTTCTCGTTGAAGGCAAAAGCACGGGCAGCGGGAATGACATTGAGCGACTATCTTCGCTCGACATTGTCTGCATCCGTTGTCCGTGAACGACTGCAGCCGTCGCATCTGCGGCTGATTGCCCAACTGACGGGTATGGCGAATAATCTCAATCAGATTGCACGCCGCGCCAATGCCGCAGGATACATACCTGTTCGAGGCGAGTATCTGCACCTTGCCGACGAGATGGATAACGTCATACGGATGATTCGGGAATGATTGCGAAACTTGTTCAGGGGACGGACTTTCGAGGTGTGGTGAATTATGTCGCGCGGAAACCGGATGCCGAACTGCTTGCCAGTCGCGGACTGCGGAACAACAGCATCGATGCAATGGTGGATAGTTTTCGGACACAGGCATCGCTATGCCCGATTGCCAAACCCGTTGCACATATCTCGCTCAATTTTGCTGTTCAGGACAAAGCACGGATAACGAATCAACTGATGATTCGCATCGCCGAGGAGTATCTCGGTCGTATGGGTTATGGTAATACTCAGGTGCTGGCAGTCCGCCACAACGACCGTGAACATCCGCACCTGCACCTTGTCATCAACCGCATAGACAACGATGGCGAGCGCATATCGGACAAGAGCGAACGTCTGCGCAGTATAAAGGTCTGCCGTGAACTGACGGCGAAATACGGCCTCTACCTCGCGCCGGACAAAGCGCACGTAAAACGTGACCGTCTCCGCGAACCTGACAAAACCCGCTACGAGATTCACGACTCCATAAAATCGAGCCTCGGGCATTGTCGCAGTTGGGATGAACTTACGGCCACTCTTGCCCGGCAAGGTATTGAGACAATATTCAAACACAAAGGCTCGACCGACAAAATTGATGGAGTCAAGTTCTCAAAAAACGGCTGCACATTCAGCGGCTCGAAGATAGATATCGCTTTCAGTTTCTCGAAACTCGACTATGCCCTCAACGCCAATAATCGGCCAGAATACAAACGCAACACCCCGCCGCAAGAGCCTAAATTGACACAGCCACAGACAAAAGATGACAACCTCTCCATCTCACTGTTTGGCGAATTATTCGATAACGGCAATACTTGCGACCCCTATGAAGAAGCCGTCCGCAGAGCGATGCTGCGCCGCAAAAAGAAGAAACGCGGATTTCGAATATAACAAGCATTAAACTATTAAAACTGCAATACTATGAATGATGAAAAAAGTGCCATAATCATCTCCATGCTGGAGGAGCTGATTACCCAGACCAAAAGAGCCGGCCAATCGCAAAACAACCTCGCCCGGCCCGACGAACTGACTGCACAGATGCAACAGGCAGTCGTCCGAACGGACACGCTTGCCGCACGTCTGGAATCGTTAATAGGAGAGTTAAAACAGCCGACCATGACGGAGCGTCGATACACGCTCAATCTGGAATCGAAACCCGTGTGGTTTTTCGCATTGAGTTCTGTGATTGCAGTGTCGGTATTGTCGGCCGCGCTCTACGTTGCCCGCCAACCCGACTACGACCGCATAGACAACGACCTAAAATATCGTTACATCAAGATGAAAGGCGAGGCCACTCCGCAGCAGATTGCCGAATTGGAGGACATGTTCGAACTGCACCGCGACAATACCCGTATCCGCGAACTTCACAGAATAGTCACAGAGTATGAGCATACACTCCGCACCAAAATCGCACTCGAAGAACAAACCCGCCTGAAACAGCAGGAGGTCGAGCTACTGGATGATAAATTTAGAACTTTACAAAAAAATCATTGATATATATATCAAATATGAAATAATATAATTATATTTGCATTGATAATTTCATAAATGAAAGATAGCAGAAACATAAATAGAATCGTAGGGAATCAC
>JAFLRT010000079.1 GCA_022511295.1 Alistipes sp.
TGTTGCATTTACACAGAGTTTCACTGTGCCGCCGGTCGTCTCGTGTGCCGGCTGCTCGTCTATATCGTTGGTGCAGTTTGCGAGTGCCACGACCGCAAATGCCGCAAATGCGAATTTCAAAAATCGTTTCATATCTGTTCCTCCTCGGTTTTAATATTCGCCATAATCTTTGTTGTTCAGGTCGGGAATCTCGCTTCCGTTCGTACTCAGCGCGAACCCATGCTCGATTTTTACGTCGATTTTATCGACTTCCGGAGTGGCATAATGCAACCCTCCGCATGTCATGTTCTTTGTTTTCATATGATTAGTATTTTTGTGGTTTATTCAGTATTTATTCAGCATTTATTCAGCATTTATTCTGTCGCATCCAATATCTATTCCAAAAGTCTGTACTATGTCATAATATCGCACGTTGCAAATATATATAAAAAATATTGACTTACTGCATTTTTCATAAAATAATTGTGTTTTATGCCTTGCCGCGTCAAAAAATGCCTCTGACGAAACAGTGGCACGGGCGCAAATTAAGCGGCGCAGCCTGCGGGGGCAGAGTACAGCGCGCTGCACCTGTGAGAGGTGCATATATATATATTTATAGTATACTCCCCATTGTTTTTTATCCGCACGGATATTGTCAATCGCCAAAAATCACTATCTTTACACCAACAAACCGACACTCAATACATTATTATACATTATTTATACAGGCCCGCCAATGCAACTCGACGACATCGCTCTGACAATGGTTCCCTCGCTCGGCGTGAAGGGTGTGGTACATCTGCTTGAGGTATACGGTTCGGCAGGGGCGGTCTTCGCGGCATCCTACGACTCGCTTACAGAGCAGGCGCAACTCCGACCCGATGTTGCGCGGGCGCTTCTCTCGCGCGACAGTTTCCGTGCTGCCGAGCGCGAAGCGGCATATTGCCGCCGCCACGATATAATACCTGTCGCTTCGACGGATGACGAATATCCCGTTCTGTTGCGCGAGGTACCGGACTATCCGCACGTGTTGTATGTGCGCGGAAACGTCGCTGCGCTATCCATGCGCACCGTAACATTTGTCGGTACGCGCAAAATGACCTCATACGGCGAGCAGGTCTGCATCGACTTTATACGCGCTCTCGGGGGATGCGTACCCGACGTCTGCATTGTCAGCGGTCTGGCATACGGTATAGACTCTGCGGCGCACAGGGCTGCTCTCTATGCCGGTGTGCCTACGGTGGCCGTCGTCGCCAATGCCCTCCCCGCCGTAACGCCCGTATCGCACACGGCTCTCGCACGCGAAATAATAGAAAAAGGCGGCGCCATAATATCCGAACTGCACTCGCAGACCAAGCAGAACGGCTCATACTTCATCTCGCGCAACCGCATACTCGCTGCGTTGAGTTGCGGAACGGTCATTGTCGAGTCGGCGGCCGGCGGCGGTTCGCTTGCCACAGCACGTCTCGCCGACGGCTATAACCGCCCCGTTATGGCGGTCCCGGGACGGGTTACCGAGCGCGCGTCGCAGGGTACGAATACCCTTATACGCAACCGCAAGGCGAGCGCGGTACTCTCCGCCGACGATATCGTCAAGGAACTTATGTGGGATTTCAATCTCCCTGCGGAGAGGGGCGTTGCGCTCTTTGAGGATTTGGGTCCCGACACCCTTACGCCTGCCGAGAGGCTTGTCGTATCGCTCTTCCGCCCGTCCGAGGTCGTGTCGTCCGACACTCTCGCCGAGCGCAGCGGCATGGTTGCGGATGAACTCTCCGCGACACTTATGTCTCTCGAGATGGCGGGCAAGATACGTATGCTCGCCGGCGACAAATATGAACTCACCGAACACTTTTAATAATAGATACCTTTTTAATAAGAGATACCTTTTTGAATAAAAAACCGTTGAATATCTTTGAATGCGAATTTGCATACCTTTTTGAATAAAAAAACCGCTGAATGCCTTTGAATGTGAATTTGCATACTTTTTTGAATAAAAAAACCGCTGAACGCCTTTGAAATGGAATATATAGACACTCATGCACATATCTTCGCGCCGGAGTTCGACGGCGACCGCGACGCGGTCGTGGCGGCGGCTGTGGCGGCGGGTGTGCGGCGTATGCTCCTGCCGGCGATAGACCCTGCATCCAATGACGCGCTGATGCAGACGTGCAGGCAATACCCTCGAAATTGCTTCCCGATGATGGGTCTGCACCCCACGTCGGTGAACGACAACCCCCGCTGGCGCGACGACCTCGAGCAATGCGTGCGCCTTGTGAAGGAGAGTCCCCGAGGGCTCTTCTGCGGCGTGGGCGAGATAGGTTTGGATTACTACTGGAGCCGCGATTTCCGCGATGAGCAGCGCGAGGTCTTTGTACGGCAGTTGGAGTTGTCGCTTGAGGAGGATTTGCCTGTGGCGATACACGTGCGCGAGGCGTGGGACGATGTTATGGATATCGTACTCTCTATGCGCGGGCGTGGTCTGAAGGGGGTATTTCACTCATTTTCGGGTACGGTCGATATGGTGCGCGAGCTGTGCGGTGCGGGCGACTTCCTGTTCGGCATCGGCGGCCCTGCAACATATAAAAAGAGCCTGCAAAGGGTTGTGCGCGAGATGGATTTGTCGCTTATGGTTCTCGAGACCGACTGCCCCTATCAGTCTCCGCAACCGCATTGCGGTACGCGCAACGAACCGTCATATATACCCCTTGTCTGCAACGCCGTAGCGCAGATTAAGGGTGTAACGCCCGACCTCGCGGCACAGATAACGACCGAGAATGCCGTGCGGATGTTCCTCGCGGATAATAACGGCGCACTAAAGCGCCCGATTAAATAAAAATGCACCTCGCAGAGGTGCCGCGCCTCCCAATGGAGGCAGGGGCGAGGCGAAAAAACAACAAAAAGTGAAAAAGTAATGGACAAAATAAGATAACAATATGAGACAGAAGAAGATATTGCTTATATATACCGGCGGTACGATTGGTATGCGCAGCGATGCTGCCGGACACCTCGCACCCTTCGATTTCAACGCCCTGCACGATGAGATACCCTCTCTAAAACAACTCGATATAGATATCGAGGTGCTTACAATAACACCTATCGACTCGTCGAATGTTACGCCGCAGCGATGGGTCGAACTGGCGGTGATTATACGCGACAACTACGCTCTCTATGACGGTTTCGTCATTCTGCACGGCACGGACACGATGTCCTACACCGCCTCGGCGCTCAGTTTTATGCTTGAGAACCTCGCCAAACCGGTGGTGCTTACCGGCAGCCAGATACCTATGGGCATACTGCGCACCGACGGCCGCGAAAACCTTATCACGGCCCTCGAGATAGCCTCGGCGACAAATGCCGACGGAAGCGCTATGGTGCCGGAGGTGGCGGTATACTTCCAGAACAGCCTTTTTCGCGGCAACCGCACGACGAAGCAGAGCGCCGAGGAGTTGAGCGCCTTCAGTTCGTACAACTATCCGTCGCTGGCCGACGTGGGGGTAAACATAGCCTATAACCGCGCCGCGATACTCCCGTGCGGCGATGCGCACGAGCCGCTGCGTATCAGCACCTCGCTCAGCGAGAATGTGATGGTGATAAAACTCTTCCCGGGCATAGGAGAGAATATGCTGCGGTCGATGCTCTCGGTCGAGGGGTTGAGGGGCGTGGTACTCGAGACATTCGGCTCGGGCAATGCCCCCACGATGGAGTGGTTTATATCGACGCTCCGCGAGGCGATAGAGAGGGGTGTGGTGATAGTCAATGTAACGCAGTGCATAGGCGGCTCGATATCTATGGATATATACGAGACGGGTGCCGGTCTGCAAAGCATAGGCGTTGTGAGCGGACACGATATGACGACCGAGGCTGCCGTAACGAAACTGATGTATGTTCTGGGTTCCGACCGCACGCCCGAAGAGGTGAAACGGCTGCTCGCCGAATCGCTCAAAGGAGAATTTACGGCGTAAAACGTTGCAGGAATCGAAAATTTTTACTATTTTTCGCACTGATAATATGCCCGAAAACCCCGAGCGGAGCCGCGCTGTGGGCGTAGTTTATTGATTGATAGGCATTTGCACTGTTTTGCGGTGCATCGCCTTTTGTGCGGCAGAGGGGCTGTAATTATAAAACGCGGCAAAAAAACGGATGCCAAACTATGCAGGAGTCGAAAAAAAATTGAAAAAAAATTGTATTTGAAAAAGCATAAGCGAACGAAAACGATATACGAAAAGAATAAAAAACTAAAAAACAATTTATTAACCGATTAAAAACTATGAAAAAACTGATTTTGCTTTTGTCAGTAGCCGTACTCTCACTCGGCACTGTTACCGCTTACGCGGAAGAAGCTAAGAACGAGCCTGCTCAGATTGAAGCTGCTGAGAATAACGAGGCTGTTGAAACGGCGCCGGCTGATGAGGCTGCGCAGGAGGCAGAACCCCAGACCGATCTCAGCAATGCCGAGGTTATGCACCACATTCTTATGCAGAAATTCCTCGAGGGAGGTTGGGGCTGGATGCTCCCGGTACTCTTGTGCCTTGTGATAGGTCTTGCGGTCGCTATCGAGCGTATCCTCTATCTGACACTCTCGACAGTCAATACCAAAAAGTTCGTTGCCAATGTCGAAAAGATTCTCAACGAGGAGGGTATAGACGCAGCGAAGGAGTATTGCCGCAACAAGCGCGGTCCTATCGCATCGATTTACTATGAGGGTCTGGACCGCTATCCCCAGGGTCTGGATGCAGTAGAGAAGGCAGTCGTATCTTACGGTTCGGTTCAGACCGGCCGCATGGAGTCGAACCTCTCGTGGATAGGTCTGTTCATCGCCCTCGCCCCGATGTTGGGATTTATGGGTACCGTTGTGGGTATGATTGGCGCATTCGACTCGATTCAGGCTGCCGGCGATATCTCCCCGACGCTTGTCGCAGGCGGTATCAAGGTCGCTCTTCTTACCACCCTTATGGGTCTTATCGCAGCGGTGATTCTCCAGATTTTCTACAACTACATTATCTCGAAAATCGACTCTCTCGTAAACTCTATGGAGGATGCTTCCATCGAGCTTATGGATATTTTGATTGATTTCAAGAAATAATTCAGCACTCAAGCCCTAATCGAAAATCGCTATGAAAAAGATTTTATTGAATATATTCCTGGGCGTGTTGCTGGTTGTTACCTTGGGTTTGATGGCCTATGCCGTTATATCGATGTCTAAGGTTCCTTCAGACAAATTAGAACTGTCGAATATG
>JAFLRT010000008.1 GCA_022511295.1 Alistipes sp.
TGTTACATTGCGTAACATGGTTGTATTCTCTAAATTAGTCGCATTTCGACCCGACTACTGAGGATACACTAGATTTTGCTCCCGGACTACCCAAGTTTACTGTGGTCTCGCTGTGCGGCGGAACCATTTTGGTAATAGTGCGAAGACTTGAGCCAACATATACTTTAGCCGTTATATTTACATATTGGTCAGTGTCATTAGCAAATGTAACGATTACGCCATCATCCGAATCAAACGAATTGACAACAACTGTACCTGTTGTACCTGAGACTCTGCAAGTTTTATAGTCGTCTGCATAAACGGATGCAAAACATATAACGGATAAACACATTAAAAATAACTTTTTCATGATTTTTTCTTTTTATTTTTATTCCATACTCACTTAACGGCTTTTCAGGTTACTCCGTTTGTACCTTGTTGGTTTAGACAGAATACACACATAAAAAAACGCAGGTACTTTTTAAGAATATCCCCTCTCAAAGGTGTTTGGCGTAACCCAGCAGGAAGAATACTAAAAAGCCTGCGCCTTACATAGCGCAAACATTCAGCAATATTCTTTCCTGCTTTTAAGTCGCCAAACTTTTTGAGAGGCAGAATAAAACTAAAACGTTTTTTCAATATTTACAATGTGCGTATCAAATACGCTAATGTTTCATAGGCTAATCTGTTATTTGTTTTATTAATAATACAAAAGTATAAAATTATTTCTATAGCACAAATTCAATTTCAATTATCTGCATGAGTACTTTTCCGCATTGCGGAAGCCGAGAAGCAACTCTTTGACTGTCATACGTTTTTTGCCTGCTATCTGAAGTTCTGCAACATCTATCCAGCCGTCAGCGCAGGCTACACGAATATAGTTTTTTCCGTCTGTGCGTATATTGCCGGCAGCAAAGTTATGGTTATCCGCCACAAACCTCGCCGCGAAGATTTTGGCAGTCAGAGGTGCAACGCCCTCGCCCGTCATCGTCGTCCATGCCGCAGGATATGGCGACAGACCGCGAATAAAGTCTACAATATGCTTACCATCGGCACGCCAATCTATTATACAATCCTCCTTAAAGATTTTAGGTGCCGGTTTCAGCGTACTTTCATCTACATGCTGCTGCTCAACAGGCGTAATATTCCCCGCAGCAATACGCTCGACCGTTTCAAGTACAAGACACGTCCCTATATTCATAAGTTTGTCGTACATCGTTCCGACATTATCCTCCTCGCCTATCGGAACGCGTGTCTGACCTATAATCGCGCCCTTGTCTATCTCGTGGTTGAGCAGAAATGTCGTAACACCGGTCTCGGTCTCGCCGTTCATTATGGCGCGGTTGATAGGTGCCGCACCACGATACTGCGGGAGCAGTGATGCGTGCAGATTGAACGTACCCAGACGCGGCATTGCCCATACGACTTCGGGCAACATTCTGAATGCTATAACAATTCCCAAATCCGGCTGCATTGTCTTCAGTGCCTCGACAAACTCCGGGTCTTTCATCTTCTCGGGTTGCAGCACAGGCAGTCCCAATTCGAGTGCGGCGAGTTTAACATCGCTCTCATGTATCTTCTGTCCGCGACCTGCCGGTTTGTCAGGCGTGGTAACTACAGCCACGACGTTATACCCCTCACTCACAAGCGCGCGCAACGACGGTACGGCAAATTCCGGCGTACCCATAAAGACTATACGCAACTCTTTGGCATTCATATCTATTTACTATTTTTACCGTTTCCCTTACCGGCTTTACGAGACTTGCGCCTCATCCACGACGGCAGCATAGCGACAAATTTATCACGATAGTATTTCAATCGCCCAATCTGCCAGTCGCTATCAAGCAATGTAGAGTCATTTGTCGCCTTGTAGGTCAGATAGACAGCCAGCGGTGCAAGTATCATCGCCGAAATCCACATACCCCACACAGAGTCCCAGTCGCCTTCACGAGCATTCTTTTCTCCCGTCGTACTAATAATATAGTATATAACGAAGAATACGACCGACACCACTATCGGCATACCAAAACCGCCTTTGCGTATAATAGCGCCAAGCGACGCTCCGATAAGGAAGAAGATGATAATCGACACCGGGAAAGCCAATTTGCGATGCCACTCGTTTTTACTTCGGTAGAGTTGATTGAGCGCATCTTTGGCAGATGATTCGTCAAACGTGATATTACGAGAGCTTCTTGCCATAATACGCGCCGACTTCCATATGCTATCACGTGAACGTACGCCAAGAGAGTTCAGAGAATCCGTTGCAAGCAGAGGTTTGAAACCGTTGTGGTCTCTCCACAACGAATCGCCGACCATAGCCAGCGCCGAGTTGTCATGCTGAAATATCTGCTGTTTTACAAGCGGGTCATAAGAGCTTGTCGTAGCTTCATTCACTGCCGAATCGAGGGAATCTATCGCATGCTGCAACTGTTTTATATCCCGCGTCTGACTGGAGTTGCCGAATGAGCTTTCGTCCGTACGCTCAAAATCGAAACCGGACATCGGTATCGTACCGTCCTGACGCTCGAACGTGTGGCGGCGCAGCGAACTTTTGCTGAACCATTGATTATTGCGGGTTTGCTCGTATGTTTCGCCGTTAAAGAGTGTTACCAACAGGAACTTCTTGTCATCCGTAAGTCGTATATACCCCGAGTCCGCCAGCGTTGTGGTCATATTGCCGCCGATATTGCGGCTGTCGTAGATAAGCACTTTATTAAGCAGATGAGTGCCGGGGTCCTGCTTCTCAACGCGGATGCTCATATTGTCTATACCGTTGAAAAACAAGCCGTCCTGGAACTCTATAGTCTGTTTTTGCTGGCGAATATCGTATATTATACTGAACAGCTTGCGATTGGAGTACGGCACAAGATTGTTAATGATGAAGAAGCCGCCGATAGAGATAAGTATCACAATAAATATCAACGGCCGCAGTATACGCATAAGCGACATTCCGGCCGACTTCATAGCCAGCAGCTCATAGTTCTCTCCAAGATTGCCAAGAGTCATAATAGCCGCAAGCAGCATGGCAAGCGGCAGACCCATTGTAATCATATTGACAGTAGCATAGCACAGAAGTTCGATAATCACCATCGGGTCAAGACCCTTTCCAACCAACTCGTCTATATAGCGCCACACGAAATTCATCATCAGCACGAACGTGACGATGAGGAAGGTGATTATCATCGGCCCGAGATACGACTTCAAAACAAGTTTATGTATCTTTTTCATCTGGCGTCTCTTTTAGCAGCAAGCATTGTCATCGTCTTGACAAGGACAAGCACTGCGGTCAATATAAATATTATCGAAGGGCCTGAAGGGACCTCAAAGCAGTAACTGGCCATAACGCCCGACACGCTTGCAACAGAGGCGGTTATGGCAGCACCTATCGTTATTCTGATATAGGATTTGGAGAATGTCGCAGAGATAGCCACCGGCATTGTCAGCAGCGATATCAGCAGCACAATGCCCATAACGCGTATCGACAATACAATAACTACTGCCAGCAGTACTGACATAGCATACGAGACGAGTTTAGTTCTCACACCCTGACTTCGTGCATACTCACGGTCAAACGCTATATACATTATCTGCCGCCACCACAATATGGTACAGAGCAACACTGCCAAAGTCAATATTGCAAGCACCGCCGTATCGGATGATGTTACCGTGATGATGCTGCCAAACATATAACTCGACAAATCGCCTGACGTATAACCGGCCCTGAGACTCATAAAGAGCGCTCCTACTGCCATTCCGAAGCCCCATATCATTCCTATTGCCGAGTCTTCGCGAATACGTCCCTTGTCTGAAGCCCACTCTATGCCTATCGACGACAGGATTGCAAAGACCATCGCGCCGACAATCGGGTTTATGCCTGCATAGAGAGCAATGCCAAGACCTCCGAATGAGGCATGGGTAATGCCACCGCTCAGAAACACCATACGGCGGCACACGACATAAGTGCCGACTATACCACACAATATGCCCGACAGCAGACACGCCGTCAGCGCATTGGACAGATAACCGTACCTGAGTATGTCTCCTACAACCACCATCTATGCTCGTTGCTTACTCGTCGTTCAATCGTTGTTTGCCCGTTGTTCAATCGTTGCTTATTCGTTGTTTATTTGAATTGAGCGCGTAAAAATACGTTTTTTTATTCTATTATTGTATAAAGTAGTCATACTTTCACGCAACTTTTTATAACTTCGCACCATAAAAACGGAGATAAAAGCCCATTTTAGTATGCAGCGCAGGGTTAATTTTCACACATTGGGATGCAAACTCAACTTCTCGGAAAGCTCGGCTTTGGCACGTGAATTTGAGGATGGAGGATTCGTGCGTGTTTCCGCCGATGCCGAGGCCGACATCTGCGTCGTGAACACCTGCTCCGTAACAGAACACGCAGATAAAAAGTGCCGCAATCTGATACGCAAGCTGCATCGTCGCAACCCCGATGCAATCATAGCCGTTACCGGGTGCTATGCCCAACTGCGCCCGAATGATATAGCACAGATAGAAGGCGTTGATATAGTATTGAGCAACAACGATAAAGGAGATTTATATAAACGTGTACTTGATCTTTTACACAACGGTCGAACAAGGCAGGTATACGCATGCGAAACGGCAGAACTGACATCTTTCTTCGCCGCCTTCTCGAGCAATGACCGCACAAGAGCCTTTCTCAAGGTGCAGGACGGATGCGACTATAAATGCGCCTACTGCACTATACACTATGCTCGCGGAGCAAGCCGCAATATACCGATATCGGATATCGTAAAACAGGCTGAAAAAATAGCGGCAGCCGGACAGAAGGAGATTGTTATTACCGGTGTCAATACCGGCGACTTCGGCAAGACTACGGGTGAGAAATTTATCGACCTGCTGCGCGAACTCGACAAGGTAGAGGGAATAGAGCGATACCGCATATCTTCAATAGAGCCGAATCTTCTGACAGATGAGATTATCAGTTTCTGTGCCTCATCAAAAAAGTTCCAGCACCACTTTCACATACCGCTGCAAAGCGGCTCCGACAAGATTCTGGGTGCGATGCGCCGCCGTTACACCTCGTCCAAATTTGCCGACAGGATTGAAACGGTACGCAAACATATGCCGGACGCATTTATCGGAATAGACGTTATCGTCGGCTTCCCCGGTGAAACGGAAGAGGATTTCCGTACGACTTACACCTTTCTCGAGCGTATTTCACCATCTTTCATACATATCTTCCCATTTTCAGAACGCCCGGGAACACCGGCCGTAGATATGCAGGACAAGGTGCCGGCAGCGATTGCAGCTGAAAGAGTAAAAAGGCTTGAGGTTCTGTGCGAAAAACTGCACAGAGAGTTCAGTCTGAAGCATATAGGCAAGGTGGACAGCGTATTGTTCGAAAGCACGATGCGCGGCGGATATATGACAGGTTTCACCGGCAACTACATACGTGTAAGAGCGCCGTACGACCGTTCTAAAATCAATAAAATATGCCGTGTCGAATTGCATTCATCGACCGATACCGCTGACATAGACGGTCATATCATATAACTTAAATTCATTCTGTCCGAAATTTTCATTATATTTGCAACGATTATATGTGTTTCGCGTATACGGATAATTTGAAGCACGGCAAACAATTTACATTTCGTTGAACAGTCAAAGATTTCAAAGATGATAAAGAGAATTTCAATAGGTTTTTTAAGTATTGCCATATTGCTTTTCGTAGCAGGAATGATTTCGCTGTTTGAACTCAACCGTTTGGGTAATGATGCGAAGAGGTTGATAAACGAGAGCCGCAGCAGTATGGAGGCCGCCAAGAATATGTTTGACGCATTGGAGGTCAATAATGCCGCCGTATCTCATATTGTTATGACCGGATACGACGAGAGCAGCAGTTTGCAATGCAAACAAAGTATGGCAAACCTTAAATCCATAATCGACTCCGCATCTCTCCGCACACCCAAAAACACCTTGCTCGACTCACTGGCTGTTTCAGCGGACAATTTGCGGACTTTGAGCAGTAATTTTGTTGCGAAAATGATGATAGCCAAGAAAGAGAGCAACATACTCGGTCTGTCGGTTATGATACCGGAGATAGGTCAGGACACAGAGGGTGAGACGGATTTATTCTGGTATGACAACAGGTATTATCCTCTCATCACCGAGATATCTGATATGATAAACAGATATATGGTCCAGTCTACCAACGGTCTCACGCCGCAAACAGAGCAACTTAGCCGCAATGCATATCGCGCCGTAAAGCCGGTATTCATATCACTGTTGGTAATGATTGCCATTATATTGATGCTCTTCTACTTTGTAATTATTTATTGCGTGCGGCCGATTATAAACATTAACCGAAGTCTTGCAGACTGGCTTAAATTCGGGAAAGCATATAACGTCAAAGCCGAGTGCCGCGATGAACTGCTTGCAATAAGAGACAATATAAAATCGCTCATCGAGCGTGCAGAAAAAAACGCAAAATAATCCGCCATGCGATTCTTTGTCATACTGAGATATACCGGAATGGTGATGCTCTACGTTGCGGCTCTTATGGTTGCATCTGCCGTCGTTGCCTTTTTCAACAACAGGGACTCATCCTTCTTCCCGCTGCTGCTGTCCGTGCTGCTGACTGCAATGCTCGCTATTTTCCCGCTGATATTCGTCCCGAAAACCGACCAGATAAATTCAAAAGAGGGATTCTGTATTGTTGTTGGCGCCTGGATTTTGGCGTGCGTCGTCGGGATGTTCCCCTATCTTATATGGGGCGGCGAGTTCTCGCTTGTCAATGCGTGGTTCGAGAGTGTTTCCGGCTTCACCACAACCGGAGCCTCCATTCTCAACGATATAGAAGGCCTGCCGAAAGGATTGCTTTTCTGGCGCTCATCGACGGCGTGGATGGGTGGTATCGGAGTAGTAATGTTTGCGCTCGTGATTCTGCCTTCACTCGGCAAAACAAAAATGATGCTGTCAAACATAGAGTTGTCATCGCTGGCAAAAGACAATTACCGCTATCGCACTCAGCAGATAGTCAGGATTCTTCTTGCCGTTTACATAATACTTACCATAGTTGCCACTCTGGCTCTGCGACTGGCCGGCATGGGATGGTTCGATGCCGTCAATCACGGCATGTCAGCCGCAGCCACTTGCGGATTCAGCACGAAAAATGCGAGCATAGGTGCATTCGACTCGCCGCTGATATATATAATCATCATGACCACGATACTCATATCGGGTATACACTTCGGTCTTATATTCGCAACCTTTACCGGCAAGCGTAACAACATATTCCGCTCGGAGGTAACAAGACTCTACTTCATAATAGTAGTCATAGGTTCCGTCGCCGTATCGGCAAATATCTATTTTGCAAATATCTATGATTCGCTGTCATCGTCGGTTATGCACGGCTCGTTCCAGTTTGTATCGCTGCTTACAACATCAGGATTCGCGACTGCCGATACGAATCTGTGGCCGCCGTTTGCCATTATGATTCTCATTTTCGCATCGATAATATGTGCGTGTGCAGGTTCTACATCGGGCGGTATCAAGGTAGACCGTCTGCTGATTTTCGGCAAGATGGTTAAAGCCCGTATGCGCGGACAGCAACATCCCAACCTCGTATCGCGCCTGAAAGTGGACGGTGTAGCGCAAGGTCCGGAGATGCTCGGCACAGTGATGATTTTTGTCGTTACCTATGTCGTGGTTATACTCGCAGGTACGACCGTCAATGCGCTATTCGGTCTGGATTTATTGACAAGCGTAACATCCGCCATAGCCTGCATAGGCAATATCGGACCCGGATTCGGAGAGGTCGGTTCGCTGAACTCGTATGCCGGAGTGCCGGTTATACTTAAATTGCAGGATACGCTTATGATGCTTATGGGGCGTCTTGAGATATTCGGTTTCATTCAGTTATTCTTCTTAAGGTCGTGGCGGTAAAACCCATACTCGCCGGACGCACACTCCTGTTGTGTGTGCTTACCGCTGTCGTACTGCCGTCGAGGCTCTATTCGCAGCAGTCGCAGAGACGTATGGCAGGACTTGAGCGCAATGCAGAGTATGTGTCTGCCATAGCCGAAGAGAGGCAACTCAAAAACACGGTGGACTCCCTCTCCGGCGTCGTTACAGAACTGCGCGAGACGCTTGCGGATAACAGCGCCGACTATGACAGGCTTTCAGCCGAGATATTGCAACTCGAAAGCAACGTTATCAATTTGAATAACCGCCGTTCGGCAATTGCAGGAAGAATAACTGCTATCGAGAGTGAGTGGTTGGCTGTTAATTCGGATTACAACGACCGCAATATCGACACCGATATCGCGACAAGTACCGAAGAGAGAACCAATTACGCCGATTTGGTACGCAACTCGTACTTTCGTCAGGCGCTCTCGGACGGAGACTACTCTACCCTGCTGATGGCACAAGAGTATGAGGCTGTTGCGATGAATCTGCTCGCAGAATATGACAGGTGCTATCGTAATCTCGAACAGGTGAAAGCCGAATACGATGCTGCAAAATGCGACGCAGCCGCAGAGTCACTGATGACGCAGTTCCATAAAATGCAGTATGAATGCACAAAGGTCTCCGATTTGCTCTCCGAGGTATGGAATCGCATATATGACAACAAGAGTTACATATACGAACTGATTCTGGACAAAGACGGCTGCGAAGATGTACTGCTTCGGGCAGAAAAATTGCAGGCTGCAACGCGTCAACATAAAAACAGAGAGAGCGGATGTTATGCCTCGGATGCAGTTACCGCTTACTGCCTTGGCAAACGCTGTTTGCTCTCCTGCGAGATAGATATTGCGAATACGGCCGGTCTTAAAAATGCAGCCGACTCGCTATCGGCCGCCGCATCACTCTTCAGTTCGGTTCAATACGACTACAAACCGGTTAATATAGCGAGGCGAAATTTTGTAGTATACAGTTCTTTGACACCATCATCACAAACATATTACAGCACAAAGAGACCAATTCCGGAGTGCGAGGTATACTCTTATGGGACAATCTACCGCATACGTCTTGAGCGCACGAACAAACCGCAGCCTCAGTCCAGATTCAACGGTATGCAACCGGTATACTGCAAACGCAATCCTGACAACTCTGTAACATACTATGCAGGAGGATATCGCACCATCGAAGATGCAGAAAACGGACTTAATGTCGCCAAACGTCTCGGGTTCGGTTCGGCAGTTATTGCTGCGTGGTTCGACGGAGAGTATGGTGAGGGTACCGAAGAGTTGGAACGCCTTGCGGCAAAGAGTTTTATTGTCGAAATCAAAGGCGCCGACGAGTTGCCTGCTCGCGTGCGTGATATTATCGCCTCGGTCAAGACTTCTCTCAACATATCCCGTACCGGCAAGGGTCTTTTCGTTGTAGGAAATTTCACATCCATATACGAGGCAAGAAAGTTCGCCGAAGATATTAATTCAATTTACACCTCACTCACCGCTTCGGTTTCAGAGATTGATGATATGAAATAAAGGTCTATTTTTTGTCGTTTCGGATAAAAATAGTATCTTTAACCGACAAAAACTTTATATTATGGTTTATATAATTTTGCTTATAGTCCTCGGCATACTGTTTCTTGTTGCCGAACTTGTATTCTTGAGCGGTTCATTTTTCGGCACAGCTCTCTCCATAGTATGTTTTGGCGGCTCTATATGGCTTGCATTTACCCAATACGGTACTATGACAGGTATCGTCACAGTTATCGTGGTAGCGCTGCTGTCATTGATAGCAACCGTAATATCCCTGCGCGCCAAGACGTGGCAACGACTCGCCTTATCCCAGGAGATAGAGTCGTCAAGCATGGAACTGCCGGAGCAAACGCTTCGTGAAGGAGACAGAGGAGTAACTGTTTCACGCCTATCCCCTATGGGCAAGATTGAGGTCGGAGGTAAAATCTACGAAGCGAAATCGGCCGACGCCTTTATCGACCAGAAGTGCGAGATTGAGGTAACCGGATTTGAAAATTTCAGCGTAATTGTCAGAAAAATCAAATAACAACAAAACAAATAACTAATAGAATATGAACGAAATTTTTATTGCGGTAATTGTAGCGCTGTCGCTCATTGCTCTTTGGCTGATTTTTTATTTTATCCCCGTAGGATTGTGGTTCTCGGCTTTAGTGTCCGGTGTCCGCATCAACCTGTTGCAGTTGGTGCTTATGCGCTGGCGCAAGGTTCCGCCTTCAACTATCGTCTCGTCGATGATTGAAGGCACGAAGGCCGGTCTTAAACTCAACCCCAACGAACTTGAGGCGCACTATCTCGCCGGCGGTAATGTAACCAATGTGGTTCACGCGCTTGTTTCGGCACAGAAGGCGAGCATAATGCTCGATTTCAAGATGGCTACGGCTATCGACCTCGCAGGCCGCGACGTATTCGAAGCGGTGCAGATGTCCGTAAACCCCAAAGTGATAAACACCCCTCCCGTTGCTGCCGTTGCCAAGGATGGTATACAACTCATCGCCAAGGCTCGTGTAACGGTGCGTGCCAATATCAAGCAATTAGTGGGCGGTGCAGGCGAAGAGACGGTTCTGGCACGCGTCGGTGAGGGTATCGTATCGTCAATCGGTTCAGCCGACTCGCACAAAACCGTATTGGAGAATCCTGACAACATCTCACGCGTAGTGCTTGAGAAGGGTCTTGATGCCGGTACCGCATTCGAGATATTGTCGATTGATATTGCAGATATCGACGTAGGAAAGAATATCGGTGCGCAGTTGCAGATGGACCAGGCCGATGCAGACAAGAATATCGCCCAGGCCAAAGCCGAGGAGCGTCGTGCAATGGCAGTGGCTCTCGAGCAGGAGAACCGCGCCAAGGCTCAGGAGGCTCGCGCAAAGGTGATACTTGCCGAGGCGGAAGTGCCGCTTGCAATGGCAGAAGCCTTCCGTAACGGCAATCTCGGCATAATGGACTATTACAAGATGAAGAATGTGATGGCCGATACCGCGATGCGCGAATCCATATCGAGACCAGACAAGAAATAGCGAATAGAACACACAAAGCACCAGAATCTGTCTGTTTCAGCATAAGAATATCAACCCGATGGCATCACTCTCCGATAAAGAATGGTTCCAAAAATTGGTTATGTGGCAGATTCCTATGCTTACGATTATATTCGGCTATACCTCTCCTGTCGGCTGGCGATTGCCTGTGGCTATATTGCTGCTCATCTATGCCATAGCCATCGCTGCCGGATATGGCGACTGGATGCTGATAGCGTATTCGCGAGGCAAAAAGCGCAAAAGAGAGCGGCGGGAAGAGGCGGCAATGATACGCAAAGCACCTTTGCGTGCCGTTATGGCGATTTGGAATATTGTCATAGCCGGAACGTTGGCCTTGTCGTCTTACATACAAATACCGATTCTGTGGTTATTGGTTACATTCTTTGCGGTCTCGGTTGTATGTCTGTTGCTCGCCAATATCCTCGCACACTAAAACAGTAGCGGCAATAACAGAGCCGACGGTTGAATGGACAACCGTCGGCTTTACATATCAAGCACGAAAAAATCCGGATAGAACAGATTGTTTCGCCACTTTTTTCATATATTTGCAGTTGATTTGCAGAAGTATATATAGATTACATATAAGTATGAGAAATATAACCAAATTCGCATTTGCTCTGCTTGCCGGAGCGCTGTTGCTCGCCTGCAAAAAGGATGAACCGTGCAAGGTATCGTTCCCTGTATCGGCTGTATACCTTTCCGACTGGGGAGAAAGCACTGCAATAAAACTGAATCTCACCAACGTAAACTATATCACCGTTTCGTCGGCAACAAATGGTTGGAAAGCCGAGGTGGACCGCCCCTCCCGCACACTCTCAATTACTGCACCCGAGAGTGCAGATGCAGAGGGCGCCGCATTGTCCTCCATAATAACGTTGTCGGCATCATCACCGAGCGGCGACATGACCAGCGCCTCATTGTACGCCTATATAGTAAACGGAACGGTAGACTTAAGCGAAAATGGCACTCACTCCAACTGCTATGTAATCACGCAGCCCAATACGAGATACCGTTTCAATGCCTCTCTCAAGGGTGAGAGCGATGAGCGTCTGGCTACGGCAAGCATAGGTATTGTCTGGCAGTCCAAAACCTCACTTGTCAAATATCTTACCCTCGATGATGGCTATGCCGATTTCTATATAGATTCCGATACTGACGACTCCGACCGGATAACAAACGGCAACGCCCTGATAGCCGCCTATAACAGCGCCGGCAATATTATTTGGAGTTGGCACCTGTGGCTTACTCGCGAAGACCCTCGCACGGAGAATATATCGACCTACTCCAACGGTCTGACTTTTATGAATTACAATCTCGGCGCTTTTGCCAATTCTGACGAATCGACGGACAAAGATGAGATACTCGCCTCTTACGGACTCTACTATCAGTGGGGACGCAAAGACCCGTTTATGCGTCCGAGACACTACGACTGCGCCGACAACAGCGACGAGATTCTCTACAACGCCAAAGGTCGTTATTTCTATATTACGGTTGCCAAGACGAGCGCTTCGACCGGTACTATGGCCTATGCTACAGCCCACCCGACCGTTCTGCTCTCATCACCGGAGGGCAATCGTGGCGACTGGTTATATGGTGCAGGCGATGACGCTTTGTGGGGTGCTAATGCCGGTAAGACTGTAAACGACCCCTGCCCCAAAGGGTGGCGTGTTCCATCCAAAGAGGCATTCACGGTACTCGACATAGCAACCGCTGAAGATAATATGGAACTGGATTTGGCGCGCAAGATTTTCGGCTGGAATCTTACAGACAAAGGTAACTCGCAAAAACACTTCTATACAGGTGCCGGTTACCGCAGTTATTTTGACGGCGTACTCTCGAACGTAAACTACAAAGAGCAGTATCCGCATACGCCTGTACCCTGGGTAGGCTACTATTGGACAAATGGTGCAGGTGCAAACTCGACAGGCTGTGCAATGTTTTTCGACTTGAACACCTCACGTGCAACAATCAACGACTTCAATCCGGTATCGCAGGAGTATCGCGCCAATGCGATGCAGGTGCGTTGCGTAAAAGAGTAGGCTAAACTATTGCCGGTGCCGGTCAAACGATTATTGTTTGTCGTTACAATTCCGCCAGGAACTGCATAACATCCACATCGTCCGGACAATCTTCCAATCGCGGACGTTGTGAACAGCCGAAAGGTACCGACCGAGGATGATTGACGCAGTGCGTTACCACGCATTGCAATTCATTGTCGTGTAATGCTATCCAATCGGTTACCTCATCCATTTCATCATACTCGGCGACGGATATCGTACTTAAATATGCAGGAAAATCTCTGTCCGGAACAAACAGCGTGCTGCCCGCATCCGCAAACGCAGTTCCGCGCATTGTCAGCATTGCCTTTGCCTGCAAATAGTTATTGCGGTACTTGGGATTAACCTCTGACGAAACAAACTTCAGTTCAGTGCCGCGAGGAACGAATAACATAGATACATTCCGGCAGCCAAGACCCGAATATAGCAGCATATCGGATTCCAGACCCGAGAGTTCTTCTTCCGTTTCATCGCCGGCAAGCACTGCAACCGAATGTCTGCTGCCGCGCAGGAGCATAGGAATATCTGCAAAGTGCGAGCGAAAGAAGCGAACCGCATTATCGCTGCCGGTTGCTATAACCGCATCCGGAACGGATGACAGCAACCCCTCATCATCGATAACATTGACGGGTATTTCAGGTTCGATTTCACGCAGGAGCGAGACTACATACAGCATCAAAGCCGTATCTTTGGCTGATGGCTTTACAACAGCGCGATGTCCGCCTGCAATGACGCACAGCAGGTCGTAAAAGCCGACAAGAGGGATATTTCCCGCCATTACGACAGCCACACTTTTGGGTGTCCGAGGGTTTATAGCATAAACACTCAACCACCTCTCGAGTTTATCGTGTTGCAGCATCTGCGAGCGTATGGCTTCCACTGCATACGCAATCTCACGGACAGAAAACCACCCGTTGGCGGACACAGCCTGACGTATCACCTCGGATGAGGCTTCGTCGTTGCCAAACCTCTCCAACCGTTTGCCGAGTTGAACAGATATGTCGATTGCACTCTTCATCGTTGCAAAGTTAGTTGTTTTTAATTTTTATCGCTATCTTTGTAATCGTTAAAATATATAAAACATGTCAATGATTCTGCAATTCCGAATGCTCAGCGACGAAAACGACAACTTTGTCCGCGATTATGAGGTTATGTACGATATGACGCTGTACGATTTTCACAAATTCATTCTCTCATCTCTCGACTATGAAGATTGTATGGCTTCATTCTTCACTGCCGACGACCATTGGGAGCCAATCCGCGAATTTACAGCCGTAGATATGGGAGATATGGATGATGGCGAGGATGCACCGATACCAATGGATAAAGTTCTGATAGGTCAGATTGTAGCCAATAACCGCGACAGACTTATATATCGTTTCGATATGTTCACCGAGCGAGCATACTATCTCGAACTTACCGGCGCAAAGAGACCCGAAGATGGATTCGAATACCCTCGCACCGCTTTCGAGAATGCTCCGGCCCCCGACCAGTTTGACCCGGATGCAGTAGGTTCCGACGAAGGCTCCATCTTCAATGAGATGATGGGCGACTTCAACGATTTCGACGGCGACGACTCCTATGACGACGAATATTGACACCAAGCGTCTTATCGTTATCGTGGGCGCTACCGGCTCGGGCAAGACGGATTTAAGCATCGCTCTTGCCAGTTATTTCGGTGCGCCTGTAATCTCAACTGATTCACGGCAAATATACAGGAGCATCCCTATCGGTACCGCACAACCTACGGCAGAACAGTTGGCAGCGGTCAAACACTATTTTATAGCAACACACGACCTGACACAGGATTTCAGTTGCGGAGAGTTCGAAGAGCAGGCATCCCAACTGCTTGAACAACTTTTTCAAATACACGATACCGTTATCGCTGTCGGCGGGTCCGGTTTGTATATCAAAGCCTTGTGTGAAGGTATGGACGACTTGCCGAAAGCCGATACCGGATTGCGTATGCAACTAAATAGACGTCTGCGCAATGAGGGATTGCAATCGCTTCGTGATGATTTGCAGCGTCTCGACCCGGAGTACTACGCGATTGTCGATTGCAACAACCCCTCACGTGTACTTCGCGCCGTAGAGGTCTGTATGCAGACCGGAGGAACATACACCGCTTTGCGCAAAGGTATGCAGCATAAACGCAATTACGATATTGTTAAAATAGGTATAGATATGCCGCGCGAAGAGTTGTACGACCGTATTAACCGCCGCGTGGAAATGATGATTGCCAACGGTCTTGAGCATGAGGCGCGCAAGGTCTATCATCTGCGGCATCTCAACTCATTGCAGACAGTCGGATACAGGGAACTCTTTGAGTGGTTCGACGGCTCCATTACACGCGAGGAGGCCATAGAGTTAATCAAACGCAATTCGCGCCGCTATGCCAAGCGTCAAATGACATGGTTCCGCCGCGATGAGGATATACATTGGTTCCCTTACGGCGATACAGATGCTGTTACAGAGTATCTCTCATCGGTGCTGCACTTATAATATCGTACCGAAAATCGGCATAAATGATTGCCAATTCCAAAAATTGCACTATATTTGCATCAACAAACCGTTACTCGGTCGTCCGACCGGATTAACAATCACGAATTACATTGAGTTTCACAATATGCAAGATTTGAGTGCGCTCGAAGGCAAGACATTAGCCGAACTGCGCGAAATAGGCAGGGTGCTTGGCATTACAGACACCACTTTAAGAAAAAAAGAGTTGTTCAACAGGATTGTCGAAATCGCATCGCGTGAAGATGCTGCGACGGAACCGCAGCCGGCGACAGCACCTGCACGTCGTCGCGGGCGTCCGCCTCGCGCACGAATGACGGAGCAGGCACAGCAGGTAATGCCTGCTGAGGAGCCGGTCTCAGAGCAACCGGTTGGCGGCAGCAGCAATGAGCCTGCACCGCAAGATGCTCCTGTGGCAGAACAGCCGGCGCCTAAACGTCGTGGCCGCAAACCGAAGAATCATGTTCCCGAGGAGAGTGCTAAGACAGAGACCTCATCTGAATCGGATTCAGCACCGATAGCAGACGAGGCGGACGATACCGAAGGCGACAATATAACCAAGGATGATTATACCGGCGTTATCGAGGGTGAAGGCGTCCTTGAACTTATCCCCGACGGCTACGGTTTTCTGCGTTCAGCCGACTACAACTATCTCAACTCTCCGGACGATATATATGTATCGCCCTCGCAGATAAAACTTTTCGGACTGAAGGCCGGCGATACAGTAAGCGGTGTAATCAGACCGCCGAAAGAGGGAGAGAAATATTTCCCGCTTGTAAAAGTAAACTATATCAACGGTCTTGAACCTGACTATATCCGCGACCGTGTACAGTTCGAGTATATGACCCCGCTCTTCCCGAGCGAGAAGTTCAACCTTACGGGCAACGGTCATAACAACCTTTCCAATCGCATTATAGACCTTTTCTCGCCTATCGGCAAAGGACAGCGCGGACTTATCGTGGCACAGCCAAAAACCGGTAAGACGATGCTGCTGCAATCAATAGCCAACGCCATTGCAGACAATCACCCGGAGGTATATATGATTGTGCTGCTCATTGACGAACGTCCGGAAGAGGTTACCGAAATGGCCCGCAATGTCAAGGCAGAGGTTGTCGCATCAACATTCGACGAGCAGGCATCGCGCCACGTCAAGGTGGCTGAAATGGTATTGGAGAAGGCGAAACGTATGGTGGAATGCGGACACGACGTGGTTATCTTCCTCGACTCAATCACCCGTCTGGCCCGTGCATACAACTCGGTGCAGCCGGCGTCGGGTAAGGTGCTGTCCGGCGGTGTCGATGCCAACGCGTTGCACAAGCCCAAGCGTTTCTTCGGTGCGGCACGCAACACCGAGGAGAAAGGCTCGCTGACGATTATCGCCACTGCTCTTATTGATACAGGCTCAAAGATGGACGAGGTTATTTTCGAGGAGTTCAAAGGTACCGGCAATATGGAACTTCAACTCGACCGCAAACTGTCCAACAAGCGTATCTACCCCGCTGTCGATGTTATTGCATCCGGGACGCGCCGCGAAGACCTGCTTCTCTCGCGCGAGGTTATGAACCGCACATGGATACTGCGCAAATACCTTTCGGATATGACCACAGTAGAGACTATGGAGTTCCTGCAGAAACAGATGGGGCTTACCGACTCCAACGAGGAGTTCTTGGCAACGATGAATCAATAAGTTCAGAGATAAGAGATGAAAAGAGTATTGTTGCTGGCCATACTTGCAATGCTCTCTTTACCCTCATTCGGCTGGGGACAGAAGGGGCATGATGTAACGGCGTACATTGCAGAGTGCAATCTCAAAACCCGTGTGCGCAACAAGGTAACGAATATTCTTGGAGGACATTCGCTTGTATACTATGCCAACTGGCTGGATAACGCAAGCCATACTCCGGAATATGAGTATACGCGCACCTGGCACTATGCAAATGTAGATGAAGGTTTTACCTATGAGACAATGGATAAACTTCCCGAAGGCGATGTTATAACAGCCATCGAGGATTTGACAGCCAAACTCAAGGCAGGCAACCTCGAACCGGAGAAAGAGAAACTCTATCTTATGATGCTCATCCATTTGGTCGGCGATATGCATTGCCCCATGCACGCAGGGCATCGCACAGACCGAGGCGGCAATTCTGTCCAGATAAAATTCTTCAATTCGCCGCGCAAGTTGCACGGCATATGGGATACCGACCTCGTGGAGGCAGCGCACAAATGGGGATATGTCGATTGGCAGTATCAGATAGACCGCTCAAGCAAAACTACGAAGCGTCATATTGCCGAAGGTCCACCGGAAAAGTGGTTTAACGAGACACACGCCATCGCCACGCAGATATATGCTGACACGCCGGAAGGAACTGTGGTATCATACGACTATATTGCAAAATACACTCCCGTAATTGAAGACCAATTGATGCGAGGCGGCATTCGTTTAGCGAAGATACTTAATGATATTTACGGATAGTTTTTTGTTACAGCAATAAAAATGTATATATTTGCAGCACCGCTGCGGGAGTAGTTCAGTGGTAGAGCGTCAGCTTCCCAAGCTGAATGTCGCGGGTTCGAGTCCCGTCTCCCGCTCCAAAAGAGAACAGACAGCACCTCAGTCGAAATAAGACAGGTGCTGTCTGTTCCTTTTATAGATTATCAGTTTATTACTTCACGACAATCTCATCGGTAAACACGAAGCCTCCGAACTCACCGATAGAGGCCCTGTAACGGATATATCGCGCACGGGTCTTGCCGCTCCATGAGAAAGTTTTGAAACTTACTTCATCGTCTTTTACTATCTCGTGGTCTATATGCGCAATCGTCTTGAAATGCCGTCCGTCATTCGACACTGCAATCTCAACACCGGCAGGCATAAAGACTTCAGGACCGCATATCTGCATAAAGTCCGCACCTACATAGCTTATCTTCGTGCGTCGTCCGAGGTCGATTACAGCATCCATACCGTTGCCGCCTATAAAGCCCTGCCAACGCAAATCGCTGTAATTCCAACCGCCGCGCAAACCATCAACAAGGGCTTCGTCGCCACCGGCTGAATATCCTGCGAAATATTTTCCTCCTTCACCATACGTTACGCTCTTACCGACAGCCAGATGCGATATCGGATATTCAGCCTCAGGCCTGTTGCCCTGCTCATGAGCCAAATCGAAAGCCGAAACGCCCGAAGTGCGCAAATCCTCCACTGCATCGAGGGCGCGCATACGGAAATCGCCATAATCCATAACTTCAGGGTCGCTCCATGCCACTTCGGCAAGCGCAAGCGCACGAGGATACAACATATGCTCGGCATGCTCTTTTGTAGGAATATACTCCGCCCAAAGGTTAGCCTGTACGCCTACGATATGCGAAGCAACATCTTCCGGAGTATCGGCCGGCACCGGATTGTATGAGTAGACTTTCGACAAAGGCAGATAACCGCCTATGGCCTCGGGTTGAGTCGAGGGAGCATCCTGATATGAGTCGAAATAGCAGTACCATCCCGGGGTCATGATAACATCATAGCCCTCGGCAGCAGCCTTTAGCCCACGCTCGGCACCGCGCCAGCACATAATAACCGCATCGTCAGCAGCACCGCCGTCGAGTATCTCATCCCATCCTATTACACGGCGTCCGGAAGATGCCACAAAATCACCCACACGACGCATCATATATGATTGCAGTTCATCAACACTCTGCAATTTCTCATTGCGCATACGCTCCTGGCAAAGCGGGCAACTTTTCCAGTGATTTTTTGCGGCCTCATCTCCACCGATATGTATATACTCCGACGGGAACATCTCTATAACCTCCGACAGAACGCCTTCGATAAAATCGAATGTAGATTCATTGCCTATACAAAAATCGCCATGCACAGATACGCCTTTAGAGCAGCCGAGGTCGGGATATGCAGCCATAACCTCCTCGGAGTGCGACGGCATCTCAATCTCCGGAATGACAGTTATATAACGCGATGCAGCATATTCCACTATCTCACGTATATCGTCGCGAGTATAATAGCCGCCATAGGCACCCTCACTACCCTTTTCCGCATAGCGATGACCGTTGCGGCTCCAATCCTTCCACAACGCTTCAGGACGCCATGCAGCAAACTCCGTAAGGCGCGGATAACCGTCGATATCTATACGCCAACCGGCAGCATCCGTAAGATGCAGATGCAGGCGGTTTATCTTATATCGCGACAATATATCTATCTGTTTTTTAATATGCTCTTTGTCAAAGAAATGACGCGACACATCGAGCATAATTCCTCTATACGCGAAGCGCGGTTCATCCGTTATGGTGCCGCAAGGTATCGACGTGCCGTCATAGAGTTGCAGTAGCGTTTGCACACCGTAGAAAAGTCCTGCCGGAGACAAGGCGAGTATATTCACTCCAGCCGGCGAGACCGCCAATACATATCCCTCGGGGGATGTTATGCCTTCAACGTCATCGACGACAGCAAGAATCACGGCATTGTCAGCGGCCGATTCGGAGGCAGTTATACCAAGAGCGGATTGTGATACATACTCCTCCAACATAAGTTTATCCTCTGGCACATTGCACACCACAACAAGACGCGTTTCGTCATTTGGAGAAAAACAACCGCCGGCATCAAGGGACTGAACTCGCGGCTGAGGAATAACTGCATGAGCAATCGTCCAGATAAACATTACCGGAAGAAGGGAAATTGTCAATTTTACTTTCATAATTACATATATAAAATAAGCGAGAACAAATATAGTGTTTTCCATCGAAAAAAACTAACTTTGCAGCAAAAGAGAACACATCGAAAATGAGCAACAGAAAAACCGAAGCCGCAGGACGTCTGCTTGAAATCATGGACCGCCTGCGCGTGGAGTGTCCCTGGGACCGTGAACAGACATTCGAATCCCTGCGCAACAACACTATAGAGGAGACATACGAGTTGGCGGATGCAATCGCCGACGGCGATATGGATGGTATCAAAGAGGAGTTGGGAGACCTGCTTCTGCATGTAGTATTCTATTCCAAACTTGGCGACGAGGCTCACCGTTTCGATTTTGCAGATGTTGCCGACGGTGTATGCGACAAGTTGATATATCGCCACCCGCACGTTTTCGGCGATATTCATGCCGATACTCCCGAGGAGGTGCGACACAACTGGGAGGCTCTCAAGCTGCGCAAAAAGAACCGCAAAGGCGGTCTGCTGTCAGGCGTCCCGCGCAGTCTGCCATCTATGGTTAAGGCATATCGAATAAGCGAAAAAGCCTCGGGCATAGGTTTTGACTGGAAAAATCCTGAAGACGTTTGGGCAAAAGTGTCGGAGGAGATGACCGAAGTGCAGGCAGAAGTCGCATCGGGCGACAAGGAGCGCCTGACAGGTGAGATAGGCGACCTCTTCTTTGCATTGGTGAATGCCTGCCGTAAATATGGCATCGACCCCGAAATGGCTCTTGAACGCACCAATAAAAAGTTCATTTCGCGCTTCAACGGCATAGAACAGGCGGCAGCCGCACAAGGCAAGAGCCTCAGCGAGATGACGCTCGAAGAGATGGATGAATTGTGGAATGAGCAGAAAAAGGCAGAGCATCGGGCAGAACAACAAATAAAAAAGTAAAAAATATATGGCTCTTATAAAGAAAGTACGCGGACACGAACCGCAGATAGGAGAAAACACATTTTTAGCAGAGACCGCCGTAATTATAGGCGACGTAAAGATAGGCAGCGACTGCTCGATATGGTACAACGCCGTACTTCGAGGCGATGTAAACAGCATCACCATAGGCGACCGCACCAATATACAGGACGGAACGGTGATACACACCACATTCGATATGTCGAAACATCCGTCCCAGGCCCATATCGGCAATGATGTTTCTATCGGCCACAACGCCACTATTCACGGTGCGACAATCGGAGACAAATGCCTGATTGGCATGGGCGCTACCGTGCTTGACAACGCGGTCGTTCCCTCAGGATGCATCATCGCGGCAAATGCCCTCGTACTGTCAGGCAGCGTTCTTGAACCCGACTCGCTATATGCCGGAATCCCTGCAAAGAAAATCAAGAGCGTAACACCCGAACAGCGACAGGAGATTATAGAACGCACGGCACGCGACTATCGCCTCTATGCATCATGGTTTATGGAGGAGCAGGATAAGCAGTAGCCGGAAACAGAAAACTTGCATAAAACCCGATTTTTGAATATAATTCATTATATTTGCAATGTGTAAAAAATAAGCGCAACGCTCACAAAAGATACGAGTTACCGTTTTTAGGATGAGAAAGGTTATTCTGCTTTTCATGTTGCTTCTGACTTATGGAGCAGCTGTCGCTCAAAAGAGAGGAGCCATAACTGTTAAAATAGTCGACGCCGATTCGAAAGAGGGAATCCCGGGCGCCATAGTCGAGGTATTCCCTAAATCCAGGCCCGACAATAAACGATACTACACCTCCGGCTATGGCGGCAACCTCGAGATAAAATCCCTTGAATATGGCGAGTATACAGCCATATCTTCATTTCTCGGCTATGCCGATTTGGAGACGCAGTTCAAGGTATCGTCTTCAACGCATAATCTCGGACAGTGGATTATGACCGAGAGCGCCACTAGAATAGAGGCAGTAGTCAAAGAGGTGCAGGCTCTGCGCACATCACAGGACGGCGACACGCTTAGTTATAATGCAGGGGCATTCAAAGTATCGAACGATGCCGATGTGGAGGGACTGCTGAAAAAAATGCCTGGTATCACTATCAACAACGGAGAGGTTGAGGCACAAGGTGAGACAGTCAAAAAAATTTTTGTGGACGGCAAGGAGTTCTTCGGCGAGGATGTAAGCACGGCCATAAAATCATTGCCGGCACAGGCTGTAGACCGAATAGAGGTATACAACAAGCTGAGCGACCAGGCCGAGTTCTCAGGAATGGACGATGGCGAGGGATACAAAGCCATAAACATAGTAACCCATGCCAATATGCGGCAGGGGCAGTTCGGAAAGATGTACGCCGGTTATGGTTATCAGCCGAAAACGGATGATGTTACATCGCACCACAAATATGTAGTAGGCGGAAATGTAAATATATTTCAAGACGACAGCCGCATATCGCTCATCGGACTTTTTAACAATATAAATCAGCAGAATTTCTCATTCGAGGATATTCTCGGCGTTACCGGTTCTTCTTCGGGCGGAGGCCGCTCCGGCGGCGGTCCGGGGCGAGGACGCGGTGTAGGTCAGTATATGGTGCGTCCTCAAGACGGTGTCGCATCGGTAAACTCCATAGGTCTTAACTACTCGGATACGTGGGGAAAGAGAGAGCAGGTTACATTCCAGGGCAGTTACTTCTTTAACAATACCACCACTAAAAATCTGTCGGAAGACAATACATGGTATGAGGCCCCATCACCCGCAGACACGCTCTACAAGAGAGGATTTTCACGCATACTGAACAACAATCACCGTCTGAGCGCTCGTGTGGAATGGAAAATATCCGACAACCAGTCGCTTATGTCGCGAACATCGGTCAGTTATCAGGGCAACTCCCCGCACTCAAACACTTTGGGTTATCAGTATGGTCAAAGCGGTTTCAGTTTTATAGCCGACTCCACATATACGAAGTCGCACGGTTGGAACGTAAGCGAGTTTCTGCAATACCGCCTGCGTCTCGGCAAAGCCGGTCGGACTATGACTGTGGACGGCCGTTTCAACTATATGGACAACCGCAATCATCGGCAACTCGTATCGAACAAAGCGGGTGTAATACCCGGAGACAACAGCGAATACGACTCCTATCGCGAAATGACCGATGCAGAAGACTGGACCGAGAGATTCAAGAGCGACAATATGTTATATAATCCTGTATATCAATATATAGCATCCCCATCGCGCACCTACTCAGTCGGCGGCAACTTTACGTACAACGAGCCTTTAGGCAATGTTATGCAGTTGAGTTTCTCGTATAGGTTCAATTACCAGAACTCAAACCGCAACCAGACGGCATTTTTCACCGATAGGACCTTCGGCAACCGCGAGGAGAATCCGGAAATGACAAATTTCTATGAAAGCGGTTACTGGACACACCGCCTGGGACCGGGATTCCGTTATTCAAAGGACAAGAACACGGTTGTAGCAAACGTCTATTACCAACGCTCGGCACTCGACGGCCGGGTTATAGGCGGTCAGAAAGATGATATCAACCGCAGTTTTAACAATGTCCTTTACTTTGCCATGTGCAATTATATGTTCGACAGAGAGAACTCTATCCGCGTTTTCCTGCGCTCATCGACCGACGCTCCGTCAGTCTCGCAGTTACAGAACATATACGACACATCGACCCCGCAATACATAAGTGTAGGTAACAAGAAGTTGATGCCGGCATATTCGCACAGCCTTAATTTTCACTACATTAACTCCAATGTAGAGAAAGGTCGCACCTTTATGTGGATGTTTTCTGCCCAGAATCAACAGAACTACATATCATCTTCAACATGGTATACCGGCGGCACGCCTCTGACACTGGAAGACGGGGATACGTACAATCCGCAGCGCGTTACATCGTACGAAAATATCAACGGTTACTGGTTCTTGCGGACTCATGTCAGTCTCGGTCTGCCGCTGTCTTTTATGAAGTGCAACCTTAACATTATGACCGGCGTAAATTACAACGTGCTGCCGGCAGCCTATTACAACAGCAGGCAGGATATGCTCGACCATATATTCTCGGTAAACAAGGCTAAGAATATCGGTTATGACATGAATGTTACACTCGGCAGCAATATTTCCGAGAATATCGATTTCACCGTTTCGTGGAAAGGGACATTTAACCAGGCATGGAATACCGACACGACAACCGGCGGCAATAAGAACAACTACTTCAACCACACGGCGGCAGCATCGCTGAAATGGATATTCTGGAAAGGTTTTACATTGACGGCGAATTGTTCGTACATTCAGTACGTTGGCTATACGACCAAGTACAACGAGAATTATGTACTCTGCAACATTTACCTGGGCAAAAAGGTCTTCCGCAACCAATTGGGAGAGGTTCAGATTGGTGTAAACGACATTGCAAATCAGAATACGGCATTCGTGCGCAACACGGGGTCGGGATATACCCAGAATTTGCGCAACAGCATAATAGGAAGGTATTTCAGCATCCAATTCGTATACAACCTGCGCCATTTCGGCAAAAAGGGTTCGACAAATCATAACGATTATGACTACAATAAGTCGTCAAGCGGCGTAGGAGTAAACGGCGGCAGCAACCAGCGTCCGCTCGGACCTCCTCCGGGGATAAGATAGCAGTATAGATAATGATTATACTTAAAGCGGGCGGTCCCAAAGGGTATTACCCGCTTTAGCCCCCCTAAAATCTATACGACACCGAAAGTCTCAGCGTAAGCGGATAGGCATAGAGACGTGTCGTCGGAAATGGTGAATAGATATAGCCGTCTGCGATATAGGTACGTCGTATGCGCAATGATTCACGCGCACTGTAAACTATATTTCTGTTACCGGTAATATTATCCGCAGAGAACGACACCACCATATAAGATGATGATGCCGGTGTTAGGCGGAAACTCTTCCATACGGCGGCGTCCAAAGTAACGGCATCGGGCAGACGTTCCTGGCTGACGAACCGCTTGAATATCTCCTCGGATACTGACGGTGCCTTCGCTACCCTATCAGTGCGGCGAACCGGTGCCGCCTCGACATAACGGAGACCTGCATAATTGGCTCTTAACCTGATACCCCAGCCGCGATTGCGGTATGTTGCATCGGCCGTAGCGGCGATTTGCGGAGCAGACCCTGCGGTACATGCACCCATGTGTGCCACAGCACGGTTGCACAATACCCTGTTGTCAGTATCGGCATATAAAGACACTCTCGGGTCGGAGATATATGTATAACGTCCTGCTACAACGGAGACCGAAGCATTCCAGTGTCGTGCCAGGCGGATTGTCGCAGCAATCTCGACCCCTGCATTAAGACGGTTTATATCGGTTACTACCATATCGCAGTATTCGCCTGCAAGGTCGTCATAATAGTGCGACACCTCGCAATTATCAAGCAGTGCCATCGCAAAAAGCGTTGCGCGCAGGTTGAATGAACGGTGCAAAAATGTATAGTTTAGTTCTGAAGCATACTCTTTGCGCAAACGCGGATTGTCTATAATGCGGTTATTATACTGTGTTTGCAGAAAAAGGTCTTCGAAGTCGGGCATATAACCGCATGCGGCTCCGCTCAACTCAATATAGTGGCGCGGTGTAAACGAGTAGCCATACGACAGTTTAATCGAATATGGCGACATCCCTATCTTGCGCGAACGACCGAATGATTCATTGCCGGCAAAGAGTTCTTTCTCGAAATAGCCTCTGCGATACGCCGTTTCAGCACCCAGTTCGGCTGCCAAATCGAACCGCGAACAGTCGCGATGCCAGTTAAGAGCCACATATACGCCTGCATAGCGATTAACGGCAGCATAATCGTAGCCATATCTGCCGCCTTCGCGTACAATACGGTCCGGATTGCGTAAATCATTCTGTAATCGGGTACGATATGTTGCATCATCAGCAAGATAGTAGTCTTTATCTATTATATACCTTCCGCCAAGCAGGTCCCGCATTTGACGATAACTTCGATTGCGTGAATATGACATACTCACTCCATAGCCCAACGTCAAGTCGCTGCCTATAAGAGTTACAGCCTCACCCCGCAGGGATAGTTTTGTGATTCGATTCACCATGTCGCTGACTGCATATACGGAGTGATTGCCGGCGAGACGGTTGCGCTCATACAAATCATCCCAATCAATTTGCGTATAGCGTCTGTCATCCTTGCGCCACGCCGACGCTACATCAGCAGCCACCTGCGCATCATCATAGTAACTCGGCATAAAACGATAGTTGTCAGGCATTGGCGTAAGTGCGTCAAACCAGTCGAGAGAACTGTAACGCGTTACCCCAGCTTCGGTTCCCAGCGTAAAGGTGAGATATGTTCGTCCCGAGAGATTCATATCGTATGATACAAGCATAGAAGGCAGAGAAGAACGGCGCACATTTGCATTACGCACCTTACCGCACTGAAGTCCCCAAGACGGATTGTAGAGATTGTTGCCGACAAGTGTAAACGCTTCATCTGTCGATGCCCGCCTAACACCACGTTCCGAAGGAGAGTACATAAATATTATATTCAGCATCCTGTCTAAATTCCACTGTTTGACGACAGATATGCCTGCCGACGCCGAGTTGGAAAAGACTCCTTTCACATACAAATCCCGTCCTGTGCGCCCCGATAGATATGCCGAAAGCGACCACCCTTTATCGAACTGTTCGCTAACGGATGCACTAACACCGGCATTGTAGCCTCTGGTAGAGAAACCGGCGCTCACTCTGTGCGACGACAACGGTACGGAATAAGCAGACCTGTATTCCGTATAGCCGTTTACTCTGCCGACATAGTGTTCGGAATGGCGGAGACCCGAATAACGCCACCTCTCAATATTCAGTCGTGAAAGCGTCGATGCATATTCACTCCTTACCGGCAATCCGTTAAACATTGCCGTTTCACCATAAGTTCTCACGCCGCGACGGTGGTACGGGACAAACGACAGCCCGTAATCCGACACATCGGCAAAAATATCTTCAGTAGACTGCACGGCACGATAAAACACCGACGAGTCAGCCTCTATATGAGGATTGTACTCGTCGGCGATAAAGTCGTGTATGTATATATGCTCATCTTCGGGCAACTGCGCCCGAACAGAAGTCGCTGCAAACAGAAAAATCATCAACGGCACAGCCACAGCCGTCTTAACGATATGTCTGCCGCAGCACATAGCGCGATATTATGATATATGTATCAGCACATCGGTAAGCAATGACCAGAACTTACCAACGGTTGCAATCTCGATACGTTCGTCAGGAGAATGCACACCACGCAGCGTAGGACCGAATGAAACCATCTCCAAATCGGGATACTTCTCGAGGAAGAGACCGCACTCAAGTCCGGCATGTATGGCCCGAACTTTAGGTTCGGTGCCAAACAGACGGCGGTAACTATCTACCGTAATCTGCAACAGGCGCGATGACGGGTCAGGAGTCCAGCCAGGATAGCCGTCGGAATGCACCACCTCGGCACCGGCCAGCGTAAACACGGATTCGACAGACTGCATAATATATGTCTTGGCACTCTCCACCGAAGAACGCTGCGAGAGCGTTACAACAATCCTGTTTCCGTCTTCAAACTTTACAGATGCGAGATTGGTGGATGTCTCAACCAAACCCGGAACTGCCGCCGACATCGAAATAACACCATTGGGGACACCGACGAGCGAGTCAATCAAGGCTTTCTGCGTATTCTCATCTATAACGGTGGCAACCTCCGCTATTTCATTAAGCGTAATTTTGAAATTAGGTTCGGTATGTCTGTATTCGGCCTTTACATCTTCTGCAAAGAGGCGGTAGCGCTTTTCGAAACTGCTTTTGAGATGCATCGGCACCCCGAACACAGCGTATGCCTCACGCGGAATGGCATTGCGCAGATTGCCGCCGCAGAAGTAGCTAAGGCGCATTTCGTATGAGTGCGCAGCCTCCCACAGCAGGCGGCCGATAATCTTGTTGGAGTTGGCGCGGCCCTTGTCGATGTCGTCGCCCGAATGTCCGCCCAACAAATCCGACACATCGACACGGAAATATGCGTAGTTTTTCGGAGCCTCCTCATCCGTATAGTTGAACGTAGCGACAGTATCAACACCTCCGGCACAACCTATAAATATTTCTCCTTCATCCTCTGAATCGAGATTTATAAGATACTTGCCGTTAAGCATCCCCTCACCAAGTTCGAATGCGCCCGTAAGACCTGTCTCCTCATCGACGGTGAACAACGCTTCAACCGCACCGTGAGCGATATTTTCATCCAAAAGCACGGCCAGCGCAGCAGCCATACCTATACCGCAGTCTGCTCCGAGCGTCGTTCCCTCAGCCTTGACCCAGCCGTCGCTCACATAGGTTTTTATCGGGTCGTTGTCGAAATCAAAATCCACATCAGAGTTCTTCTCGCACACCATATCCATATGAGCCTGCAATACGACCGCAGGCAGATGCTCATACCCCGCCGTCGCTGGCTTGCATATTACGACATTACCTATCGCATCCTTTCTATATGCGAGATTATGTTTACGGGCAAACTCCTCAAGGAAAGCGATAATTTTACCCTCCTTCTTCGACGGACGCGGCACGCGCGTGATATCATCGAACAATTCCCAAACCAATGCAGGTGCAAGATTTCTTACAGACATTTTCGTGTATTTTATTTAGTTATCATTATTTGAATACAAGCACGACGGCGGTTGCCGACACTCCGCGCTCCTCTCCCTCAAATCCGAGCCTCTCGGTAGTTGTCGCCTTGACGGAAACGCGTTCAGCATCAATGCCCATCACCTCCGCCATACGATGACGCATAGCATCTATATACGGACGCAATTTTGGTCTCTGCATGGCAATCGTGCAGTCGGCATTCCCTATTTCGTAACCCTTATTCCTCACGATTTCACAGACACGCGCAAGCAGCAGTGTCGAATCAATGCCTCGATAGCGCTCATCATTGTCAGGGAAATGCAGACCTATATCACCGGCCGCCACAGACCCGAGCAGCGCATCGCACAAAGCGTGTATAAGAACATCGCCGTCGGAATGGGCAATACAACCCTTGCTATGCGGAATCTCCACTCCGCCCAACTTCAAACGCAGTCCATCGCCCAAAGCGTGAACATCATAACCATGACCTATTCTAAACTCTTTCATCACTGCAAATATAAAAAATAAAATCCAATTCAACACCAGCAAATACCGATTGGCATGCAAGATGCCGATACAGACGGTATCATAATATAACAATAAAAAGAGTATGGCTAAAAGTTTCAAAGAGGCGCTCAAAGATAGGCGCTCGATTTATGAACTCTCACGTCGCTCCACGCTTGACGACCAACAATTAAAAGAGCTGCTGCAATTTGCCGTAAAGCACGTACCATCGGCATACAACTCGCAATCTACGCGACTTGTACTGCTCACAGGCAAAGCGCATGAAAAATTGTGGGATATAGTCAAGGAAACTTTGCAGAAAATAGTACCCGAGGATGCCTTTGCACGCACTCGCGACAAGATTGACGTGTCGTTTGCATCGGGATATGGCACGGTTCTGTTTTTCGAGGATGAGGAGGTAGTTGAGAATCAACAAAAGAAGTTTCCAACCTATGCCGACAACTTCCCGATTTGGTCGCAGCATACATCAGCGATGCATCAACTCGTCATCTGGACTATGCTTGAAGATGCTGGTATGGGAGCCTCGCTGCAACACTACAATCCGCTTATCGACAAAACCGTTACCGAGCATTGGCACCTTCCTGAAAAATGGAAGTTGATAGCACAGATGCCATTTGGCAAAGTTGTGGGAGAACCTGCTGAAAAAGAGTTCGAGCCGGTAGAGAAACGCGTACTCGCATTCTCGGAATAGAGCAAGCACGACTTGTATGGATAAAAAACAGACGAAGCGGTATCGCTTCGTCTGTTTTTGGTATTCTATTGACGGGCCAGCCAACCTACATATCGCATAGCCCCGTCAGGCGCTACAAGCGTCAGAACCGTCTGTCCTGTTACAGACGAGACGACGAACCTGCAAAAGATAGTTTCATCAGACCGTTTCAGCGAAAAAGTCGTCGTCAAACCCGACTCAAACGGATATAGCCGATAGTCAGCGACCGACGAGTCAATATTTAGTATCGTAATCGACTCGGTCAGTTTATTAACATATGGCAGATGCAGCTCTGCGTTGTCTCCTGAAAGCGAGAACTGATAATAATCGGCATAGATTGTCAGCACTTCACCGTCGGGGATATTCTGAGCGCTGTTCGGATAGAACACGAAGTTTCGCGAGCGCACCAGCGAGTCGATTCTATATGCAAACTCATTCGCCTTGCGGGCCCGTTTTTCGGCACGGGTCATCTTGGGCGCCGGCTCCGTTATGACGGTCGAATCCACCTCTTGGATTTGTGTCTGCTCCGCAGGTATTATAGTCGTAACAGGTACCGTCGCACCGCCTTCGACAGTTACGCTCTGCACCGTTTGAGCGGATACGGTCGAAAAAGCGAAAAGCAACAGCAGCAGAGGTACGATAACTCTATTCATAACTTAACTAATAGAGACCTGTAATCGTTCCGCTGTATTGAACTGCGCTGTACCACGTCGAAGCGATTGTAAGCGTACCGCCGCCCTCCGTCGAAGATATTTCAAGAGTAAATGTATAGGTCTGTGCTGAGTACAGCGACGTCTTGAATGATACGGTCCAGCCATTATGCGTCTGTTCAAAGAGCAGGTCCGATACGGACGGGATTGTATAGTTCAAAACAGCGTATTGGTACGGCGGTGTAAAACCTTTTATATACGGGAGGCATACATCGACGGTCGAGTTCCAGAACGAGAGGCAGTAATTGGGATTGTTAATTATACGCATCGACCCCGTCGGTTGCTGCTGCATCGTCTGAGGGTTGAACTGGAAATTGTGCGATAGCACAAGTGAGTCCATATAGTGTTCATACTCGGATAAACGTTGCGCACGGCGCGCCTCACGTTGTTCGCGGCGCTCGTTAATCAGACTGTCATCGTAGTCGCCTTTGGACGGCGCAGCAGTCATACGGCCAGACTTCTGTGCATAGGTTGACGATTGAGCGTTGCTTGTCTGTCCCACGAGAGCCCAGCAACTTACCGCAACACATAATGAGATAAAGAGTAGACGTTTCATATAGTTTTTTATTTAGCATTAAACATTGCCCCGTAAAACAAAATCCCTGCCTAAATGTCCGAAGGATGTACTAAAAGGCACACACCATTATATAAACGATACTCAACAACTGCCTGGAATGTTTTTTGCATAAGTCCCGGCCGCTATGCATAACAGATATAAAAAATATAGAAGCCATATTCCCGCCTTTTGCCGCAATACCGATACTGCGCTGCTCTTTCTTCGGCTGTTTATCGGTACCATAGTTCTAATGCACAACGTCGGCAAATTGCAGGATTATGACGATATTATAAACACCTATCCGGCACTGCTGTTCAACAGTCCGCAGATTAGTTTCACGGTATTCTCAATTCTTGAATGCTTGTTCGCAGTGATGATTATTATGGGATTAAAACTGCGTTTCGCCGCCTTTGTTATGTCAATAGGTATGTTCCTGTCGATATTCGTGGCAATCAGGGCTAAAGATATGACTGCAAGCGTATTGCAGTTCGTATATATGGGAATATACATATTTTTCACGCTCTCCGGAGCCGGACGGTATGCCTTCGACAGCAATGCCCTCCGCCGCAGGCGGCACCACCGCAAGAAGCGATACCACACAAGCTCAATGATTGATGGGAAGACAATGGATACGGATGAAATAAAATAAATTACTATATTTGCAGTTGATTTAAGCAAACAGAAATATGCTCCTGCCGACGAAACCGTCTATGGCAGAACCAAAAATACATAATATTATGAACGTAAAATATTTTATAGCCTCTTGTTTGATTATCTTATGCGTTGCAACTGCATCAGCACAGAATCCCACATTACCCAAGCAGGTAAAAAATTTAACGGTTCTCAGCCTTGACGGCAAAGCGGCGACACTCCCCCATTTTGGCGAGAAGAATCTGCTTATATTTTATGTAGATCCCGATAAGTACAAGCAGAATGCAGCCTTCACCGAAGAACTTGAAGCAAACAAAAAGGCCGCGAGCGATAACATATACGGCTTCGGTGTTATGAATCTGGCAGATGCACCCCTTATTCCCAATAAGTTAGCGCGCGCACTGGCTCAAAGACGTACAGCAAAGAATGGGGCCACAATATTGGCGGACCAGACACATACCATGCGTGATGCCTGGGGTTTGGGCGACTGCAACAACCTGTTCGTACTTATGATAGTAAATATGGACGGGGAACTTGTCTACTGCCACAAAGGCGAGTTGTCGCGAGACGACATCAACCATTTCTACGACGTAATAGCGCAATACAGATAATTCCACTTGCGGTATCTGATTATAAGTTTCATCGCAGTGCTGGCATGGTGCAGTTTATCGGCTTCACCGTCAGCAGAAAGTGTAAAGACAAGTCAAAACGACACAATACGTTACACTTATATCCCCGCTACGCCTGCTTCATACGATGCCATTTACGGCACCACCGTCGTCCGCGAGAAACGCAGTTTTCTAAAGCGGGTGGTCGATTATTATGAGAGGTCTGCAATCGACCGCACATTCGAGAAAAAAATCGATATAACAGTTGTCGGCGGACCGTCTTATTCAAGCGACAAAAGCCTATGTTTGGGAGTTTTGGCCGCCGGTTTGTACCGCGTGAACCGCAGAGACTCCGTTACACCTCCATCGAATGTTTCACTATACGGTACGGTGTCGATAAACGGATATTACTATGTCGGCATAACCGGAAATACATTCTTCAGGCAGGGTCGTCATCGTTTGGACTATGACCTGGGACTATACTCGCAGCCGACAAAGTTCTGGGGTCTGGAATACAGTGATGCAATAAATAACGACGCCGTGAAGTATACGGCAAAGAGATATGGTATTACCGCCAAATACATGTATGCCGTTATGCGGAATACATATATAGGGGTAACTCTGGATTTCAACTATTCAAAGGCCAAAAACCTTAACAACCAAGACTACATTCACGGTCAACGATTGCACTATTTAGGGGCTTCGGTAGGTACGTTTATTGAATATGATTCGCGCGATGTCGTAACATATCCGACAAAAGGTGTCTATCTGAGCGGACGCTGTGCCGTGCAGCCGGATGCTTTCGGCGATTGCGGACACACCATTTGGAGAGGAAGCATAACGGCAGATTTCTACCGCAGAGTATGGAAGGGCGGAGTATTGGCCCTTGATATCTACGGAGAGTTTAACTCCACCTATACGCCCTGGACCATGTATGCAACTCTCGGCGGCAGCAACCGCATGCGCGGTTATTATGACGGTCGCTTCAACGATTTGGATATGGTAACGGCGCAGATAGAACTTCGTCAGCGCATTTGGAGAAGGATAGGCTGCGCAGTGTGGGGCGGTGCCGGAAATGTATTCCGGTCATTTGAACACTTCAGATGGAAGCATACTCTGCCCAACTACGGTATCGGACTACGATGGGAACTCAAAAAGAATATAAATGTAAGATTCGACTACGGATTCGGTTGCAGGATTAAAGGGAAACTGGTAAATGGTTTCGTATTGTCGATGAATGAGTCCTTCTGAACAAAACAACAATACATACATACACAGAATCGCTCCGAGCCGTCAGGCAGCATACTTGCTCATATACCTTATAGTGGTGCTGACGATTCCGAGCATTGTTCTCGCCTGTACCGAAATACGCTCTTTCTGGTCATTGGCGGCAGGCTTACTGCTGCCTTCGGGCATATACGCTCTTCTCTCGTGCATCACCCGCCGCGCAGGCATAACCGTTTTATGCATGCTGCCGATAATAGCTCTATGCGCATTCCAGATTGTCCTTCTGTATATCTACGGCAACTCGGTTATCGCTGCCGATATGTACATCAATCTGATGACGACAAACACAGACGAGGCATCCGAACTGTTGAACAATATCTACCCTGCCATAATACTCGTTTGTCTGATATATCTGCCCCTGCTGTGGGAGGCTGTACTCCAAACGGGACTTCGTATGCACATAACAAAAAAGATGCGGCGTATATTTCTCCGGACAGGGCTTGTCTTTACAGGTTCGGGATTATCCATGCTGGTACTCGCCTATATTTTCGGAGGAAGAAATATCATTCAGGATGAAATTTTTCCGATGAACGCCATATACAACTTCTATTATGCGCTTGCGACGAAATACGATGTGCAGAGATATCCGGCGACATCGGCCGCCTTTCGCTACAACGCCACCTGTGCAACCGCAGACAACAGACAACAGATATATGTCTACATAATAGGCGAAGCATCGAGAGCGGCAAACTGGGAGTTATACGGCTATGACCGCCCTACAAATCCGCACCTGCGAAAACGCGACGATATATATCTGTTTCGCAATGTCATAACACAAAGCAATACGACACACAAGAGCGTACCGCTTTTCATGTCATCGGTTCCAATCGAGCAGCACAGCGAACTATATTGCCGGAAGGGGCTTTCAGCCCTTTTCAGGGAGGCAGGATTCCGCACGCATTTCTACTCCAACCAATCGGCACAGGGAGCAATGGTAGACCATTTGGCAAAAGAGGCGGATGAGGTTATATATATCGGCGCTCCGAGACAGGATATGCAGCTGCTGCGTATGATGCAGCGCACAATCGAGACCGACAACGAACACAACCTGCTGTTTATTCTGCATTGTTACGGTTCGCATTTCAGTTATCACCAACGCTACCCTCGCGAGTTCGCACTTTTTCAGCCCGATGATGATGTAGCCATAAAACCGCAAAACGCAGAGATGATAGTCAATGCCTACGACAATTCGATACTCTATACAGACTATTTTCTTAACAGTCTGCTGGAATATATGAACGGACTGCAAACCTGTTCGGCTGTAATCTACTGTTCGGACCATGGAGAAGACCTCTTCGATGATGAGCGCGGACGTTTCCTGCACGCCTCACCCTCGGTAACATACTATCAGTTGCACGTTCCGTGTCTTTTGTGGTTGTCAAAGGAGTTTATCGCCAACAATCCAGACAAAACGCTTATGGCCCGCAGGCACGAATATTCACCCGCAACGACACGCTCTATGTTTCATACCATTGCCGATATAGCGCAGATAGAGTCCCCGTATATCAACCGCGAGTTGTCATTTGTAAGCGAGTCTTACAACGATAACACCCCAAGATACTACCTTGACGACCATAACCGCGCCGTAGAGTTTGACCGCAGAATAGGAATATGCGACATTGACAGGGAACTATTTGCAGCTCATGGGATAGAGATTAATACTGCCATATAACAGAGCGAAACACTGTCGCTACTACGGCACACCGGCGCCACCTCACAACTGCCGGCCATAATCATACAAAATAAAAATACCTGTCTGTTTAAGACAGGTATTTGTGAGCGAAGACTCTCCGGGATTATTTCTTAGCCTCGGAAACCGAAACCTTGCGGAACTCCTTGAGGAGCTTGCTAAGTTCAAGAGCCGCCTTGCGAGCGCGAGTGCCGGCAGCCTTGTTGTTTTTCTCCACCTGAGCAGCAGCGTTAACCTGGAAAGCAGCAATCTGCTCGTTGATTTGTTCTACTAAATTTTTCATAATTTTGATTCCTTAGTGATTGATATCTCGTACAAAAGTATAAAAATATCGTCGCAAAACAAATTTTTTGATAAAAAAAACGTTTTTTATTACAAGAATTGATGTATTTGTGCTAAAAATGTTATAAATCATTCCCTTCACAGCCTATATAACCTTGAAAAATTCGCAATCGAAAAGCGTCGAACATCTACACGACAGTCTGAAATAACAGCCGGCAAGGATTGATAATTTCTGCATAAATAGTTATCTTTGCAGGCACAGAAAAAACCATAATATGCGTCTGTCAGAACTCAAAACCGGAGAATCCGGCGTAATACTCAAAGTGCTTGGACACGGCGGTTTCCGTCGCCGCATTATGGAGATGGGCTTTGTTCGCGGACAGAATGTCGAGGTCGTACACAATGCCCCGCTGCTCGACCCGATAGAGTACCGTATTATGGGTTACGATATATCTCTGCGGCGTTCGGAGGCCGATATGGTCGTTATAATGACCCAGCAGGAGGCGCAGCAGACAGAGAGTACCGAGAAAGTCGGCAGCAGCGACAGCAGTTTCGCATTCGAAGAGGCGGTAACGCGCGAATTGAAAGTCATCAACATAGCCCTCATAGGCAACCCCAACAGCGGCAAAACATCTCTCTTTAATGCCATTTCCGGCAGCCATGAGCATGTCGGCAATTACAGCGGAGTAACCGTCGATGCCAAACGCGGCCGGCGCTCATATCGCGGCTATGAGTTCATCATCACCGACCTGCCGGGAACATACGCACTGTCGGCATATTCGCCTGAGGAGTTGTATGTCAGACACTATCTCGAGACAGATACCCCCGATGTAATAGTAAATGCGGTTGTTGCATCCAACCTCGAGCGGAATCTGTATCTCACGACGGAACTGATAGATATGAACCCGCGTATGGTTGTAGCGCTCAATATGTACGACGAACTTGAGGCCAGTGGTGCGACTCTCGACCATGACAGTCTCGGGCGTATGTTGGGTGTTCCGATGATTCCATTGGTGGCTCGCAACGGCAGAGGCATAGAGACGCTTCTCGACACAATAATAGATGTATACGAGAGCCGCGATGACCGTGTAAGGCATATACATATCAATCAAGGCAATGAAATCGAGGAGTCTCTCGGCACTCTGGGCGAGGATATGAGCCGCAACCGCGACCAGTTGCCAAAGATGTTTCCTCCGCGTTACTTTGCGATTCGTCTGCTTGAAGGGGATAAGGATGTCGAGAAGATGCTCGCCGAATGTCCCGACTTCGGGCGTTGGACAGAGATTAGAGACCGCGAGGCAAAACGCATAACCGAACTGCTCGAAGAGGATGTGGAGACAGCATTGGCAAACCGCAAGTTCGGTTTTATATCGGGAGCGCTCAAAGAGACTTATACCCCCGGTGTGCATGAGAAGGCACGCATAACGGATGCGATAGACACTCTGGTAACACACCGGATATGGGGATTCCCCATATTCTTCCTTATAATCGGTCTGATGTTCTACTGCACGTTCAGCCTCGGAGCATACCCGCAACATTGGTTAGAGATGCTCGTCGGGTTTATAGGGCGCGGTGTAAGTTCAATAATGCCTGACGGGATGCTCAAAGACCTTGTAGTGGACGGAATCATCGGCGGCGTGGGCAGCGTTATAGTCTTTCTGCCCAACATCATGATTCTCTATCTTTTTATCTCGTTTATGGAGGATTCCGGTTATCTGGCCCGTGCCGCATTTATAATGGACAAGGTTATGCACCGCATAGGACTGCACGGCAAATCATTTATCCCGATGATTATGGGATTCGGATGCAATGTGCCGGCAATAATGGCTACGCGTACAATAGAGAGCCGCAGCAGCAGGCTTATAACGATACTTATAACGCCATTTATGTCGTGCAGCGCCAGACTGCCTATATACATACTTCTGACAGGGATATTCTTTCCTCATCATGCAGGGCTTGTGATGTCGGGTCTCTATATAGCCGGTATAATTATGGCAGTCATAACCTCACGGCTTATGCGGAGATTCATGTTCAGGAGAGACGAAACGCCATTCGTAATGGAGTTGCCGCCATACCGCATACCCACCTTCAAAGCCACTATGCTGCACATGTGGAGTAAGTGCGCACAATACCTGCGCAAAATGGGCGGTCTGATTTTGGTAGCGTCGGTAATCATATGGTTTCTCAGTTACTTCCCTACCGGAAATAGCGAAGCAAGCAAAACCGAGCATTATGAATATTCCTATCTCGGTCGTATGGGTAAGGCGTTCGAGCCGGTGTTCGCTCCGCTCGGATTCAACTGGAAAGGAAGTGTGGCCCTGCTGTCCGGCATTCCGGCCAAAGAGATTATAGTCAGCACAATGGGCGTACTCTATACTGACGGTAATGAGGATTCCGCAGGCAACGATACAGCCTCTCTGCCGGAACAACTCAAGGCAAGCGGAGACTTTAATACGGCATCCGTAACAGCGTTTCTGTTATTCATCTTAATATATCTGCCGTGCATCGCTACAATAGCAGCCATAGGTTCCGAGGCCGGCTGGAAATGGGCCGCAGCATCTGTTTTTTACAGCAGCGCGGTTGCCTGGCTAATCGCATACGCCGCATATAACCTGATAAGTCTATTCCTATGACGTGGCAAGAGTGGATTGTAGCGGCGGTTGTGGCAATAGCCGTAATTGCGGCGATACGGTATATTATCGTATCGGCATGCAACAGCAAAAATCCGTGCAAAGGATGTCCCTCATCCGAAAACTGTACAGCAGCCGGAAAGAGAGACAAATCAGAATGCGAGCAGAATCATAGACTGCGCTAACAGCACTCTCAAAAACATAACCGCAGGATATACCGTCGCATAACTTACAGACGGCATATCATTGCCTGCCATCGAGTTGGAGAAGGCAAGCGCAACAGGGTCGGTCATACTTCCCGACAGCATACCCGTAAGTGTATAGAAGTTCATCTTACCGAATATTCGAGCTACGATACCTATTATAATTATCGGCAGCACAGTGATAAGCGCGCCATACCCTATCCATACATATCCTCCATTTACTATTGCATCCACAAAGCCATCACCGGCACCAAGACCTACGGCAGCAAGGAAGAGAGATATACCCACCTCACGAAGCATAAGATTCGCACTGACGGTGGTATAAGTTATCAGATGCATACGAGTACCAAAGCGGCCGATAAGTATAGCGACAATAAGCGGACCGCCTGCAAGACCGAGTTTAACCGGCTGCGGGAGATTGAACAGAGGCATCGAACCAAGCAGTACGCCCAAAGCAATACCAAGGAATATGGTAAGTATGTGCGGTTGATGCAGTTTCTTAAGCGAGTTGCCCAGCAGCGACGCTACCTGCTCGACAGCCTTCTCCGTACCTACTACCATCACCTTGTCGCCAATCTGCAACTCCATGCCCTGATACGGTATCAGGTCTACGCCGGCTCGATTGACACGGGTGATATTTATACCATACTTGGTGCGCAGACGCAGGTCGGCAAAGCGTTTGCCGTTGATTTCGGAGCGGGTAATTACGATTCGGCGCGATACTAACTGGCTGTCGAATGCGCGCCACTCCTTCTCCTCCATCTCTATCTCTCGACCGGTGAATGTTATAACCGCCTCTTTGTCCTCGGCAGAACTTACTATCAGCAGACGGTCTCCGATGTGCAAAACCGTATCGGCGTCGGCAATAGTAATGGTATTGTCGGGATGAGCCACACGTGAGATAACGAACTGGCGATTGATAAGTTCGCGTATATGCCCTACCGTATTGCCTTCAATAGTGGCATTTGTAACCTCTGCCGAATACTTCAGAGCGAAACGATGGTCATTGTCCAACTGGCGCAGCCCTTCATCCTCCTTTTTGAAATTCACACGCAACATATATCGCATGGCTATCAGCGCCACTATTACACCGACTACGCCGAGCGGATATGTTACCGCATATGCCATAGAGATAGTCGGGTCTTCAATCCCCGTGCTGTCCGAGAATGCCTGCTGTGCGGCTCCAAGCCCCGGAGTATTGGTTACGGCGCCGGACATCACTCCGACCATTGTCGAAAGCGGCGTACCGCTCAACAGATGGATAACATATGTTACGACGGCACCAAGTACAGCGGTAAGTGCAGCGAACATAATGAGTTTCATACCGCCCTGCTTCAGCGAGGCGAAGAATCCCGGGCCGACCTGCAAGCCTATGGAGAAGACAAAGAGTATAAGACCGAACTCCTTGATAAAATGGAGAGTACCATTATCAATAGTCATCCCGAAATGACTTGCCGCGATGCCTGCAAAGAGAATCCATGTGGCACCTAAAGATATACCCCAGACTTTTATTTTACCCAAAAGGACTCCGACCGTAATGACAAGCGACAACGTGAGAACAGTGTGTGCTATACCACTGCCGAAAAACAATTCGAACAACCAGTTATTCATATTTTCAACCCATTAACCTGCGATTTTGCCGCTTGCAGCATAGTGCATCGGGCATTTCGCGCTGCAAAATTAATCCATTTTTCGATAATATCGAACATTTAGCACAAACGCGGTATATATTCACACTCTTTTTTATATCTTTGCAATAGTTATAAAAACACTATGATTTAATTTATGGCAAAAGCAGTAACCATAGAGCGCTCGCACAGGCTCGACGGCACGGGTGAATACTATTTTTCCCGTCGTCTGCGCGAAATAGCGGAGATAGAAGCCGCAACAGGCCGGCAAATAATTAAGCTCGCAATGGGTAGTCCAGACCTGCCGCCTGCACAATGCGTTATAGACCGCTTGGCAAAAGAGGCGCAGCGTCCCGATGTACACAAATATATGTCCTACAAGGGTGAGCCTATATTGCGCAAAGCGTTTGCCGACTGGTATGAGCGCTGGTACGGCGTAAAACTCGATTACAACACCGAGGTCTTGCCGCTCCTGGGTTCAAAAGAGGGTCTGATGCATATATGTATGACTTTCCTTAACAGTGGCGACAAGGTTTTGGTACCCAACCCCGGTTACCCCACTTACAGTGCAGCCGTAAAACTCTCGGGAGGCGTAATGCAACCCTATGCGCTCAATAAGGAGAATGGCTTCTTGCCCGATTTCGATGCTATCGAGAGCGAAGGTCTCGACGGCGTAAAGATAATGCTCGTCAATTATCCGAATATGCCGACAGGACAGACTCCGACGCCCGACCTTTTTGAGAAATTGGTAGAGTTCGGCGCGAAGCACAACATTATGATAGTTCACGATAATCCATATAGTTTTATCCGCAACTCCAAGCCTATAAGCATAATGTCAGCAGATGGCGCCAAGGAGGTTGCAATGGAACTTAACTCACTGTCAAAGGGACACTCGATGGCCGGTTGGCGTGTGGGAACGATTGTAGGCAAGCGCGAATGGATTGACACCATACTCACTTTCAAGAGCAATATGGATTCAGGTATGTTCTACCCCGTTCAGGCGGCTGCCGAGACAGCACTCGGTTTAGGTCAGGAGTGGTTCGACCAACTCAATGCCATATACTATGCACGTGAAAGGCAGGGTTATGAGTTGCTCGATGCCCTTGGGTGCAAGTATCGCAAAGGACAGGCAGGATTGTTCATCTGGGCTGAACTTCCAGATGATTTCGACGGCGATAGTTTTGCTTTCTCGGATATGGTAATGGAGAAGTGCGACGTATTCCTCACCCCGGGCGGTATCTTCGGCAGCGAGGGAAGGCATTACATCAGAATTACCCTCTGTTGCCCTGAGGAACTGCTTGAAAAGGCGACACAGAGAGTTAAAGCAGGATTGCACAGATAGTTCGCAGTACGCGATACAGATAAGTTGTTCGGTCTTAAAGGGTCGAACAACTTTTTTGTTTAATATATCTCTTACATAAATTTTATCGCCACTCCTCCGCCGACGGCACTGGTCTCGCCATCGAAAAACGGGGACGGCACAACGGCATATCCCTTACCCGCACGCTCCATACCGAAAATACGACGATTGACAGGCAGCATATCATAAATATTATTAGTGTAAT
>JAFLRT010000080.1 GCA_022511295.1 Alistipes sp.
CACTAAGTTACTCAATTTTTGCGAACCGGCAAAAATAAAGATGCGGAATCGAATAAAATAGAAAACTCCGCTATAAATTTTTATAGCGGAGTCAGGGTCTGACAGACCTCATGTCGCAATCGGAGCCTTTATCCGAACCGTTTTACTGCTTCGTTGTAGGTGTCGATTGAGCCGATGTCGAAGCGGCCGGCGGACATGGGCCATGCGTGCATCGAGGTTCGGGAGACCATGTAGTGCGCCAGATTGCCCGGTGCATCCTTGCCGCAGCCATTCTCGACCGCGTGCCGTACCAACTCCAAATCCTCGCGCCGGTAGATGTAGAACGGCGGCACCGCCCAGCGGCTTTTTGGCTCGGCCGGCTTCTCCTCCATGCCCAGCACCCGCTTATCGTCGTCCAACTCAACGACTCCCGTGCGGCGCAGCTTGTCGATGTCCGACTGCTCGTGGCACATGATGCACGATGTACCTTTTTGCTTGGCAAAATCCACGAACTCCGCAAATGAGAAGAACAACAGATTGTCTGCCGCAACGACCAAAATGTCGTCGTCGATATTCAGCCGCTCCATAGCCAGCAGCAGGTCGCACACCGCACCCAAACGCGTTTCGTTGGTCGCAGTGCCGTCATCTATGATGGTTATGGGTTTTGCGTAGTGCTGTTCCGAGGCCCACTGCCCGAATATCGGCGCAAAACGGTGATTCGTAATGATGATATGTTCGTCGATATCATCTATCGTGTCGATATCGTCGAGCATCCGGCCAAGAATGGTGTTTTCGCCTATTTTCAGCAACGGTTTGGGAAAGTTCTTCGTCAACTCTCCCAGTCGTGTGGCGTATCCCGCCGCAACAACAATATTTTTCATTTACAATTCGGGAAAGACTTTGATGCAGATTTAATCATTGACGAATCTCGCTCCGTCATCCGGCTTTACGAAATAACATTTGAATGTCTGTTCGTATTCGGGGAACTGCTCCAGATAGCGTTCCGTCAGTGTCCGTTCTATTTCGTCCTTGTATGCAGGGTCGACGATGGCTATGCAGGCCCCCTTGAATCCGGCACCCGAAAAACGACCGCCCCATACTCCGGGCAACGTGCGCATGATGTCGTAGATGGCAATCAGCTCCGGCGAGCCGCATTCGTAGTTGTGTATCGAACTCTCGCACGAATCGAACGACAGACGGCCGAACAACTTCATGTTGCCCGTTTCCCACGCCGTCACGCCCTGACGCACACGACGATACTCGCTGTAAAAGTGTTCGGCGCGTCGTGCGAACCGGGCAGGCATGGCCGATTTGGTTTTGTCGAACGTGGCCTTGGGAATATCGCGCAGGAATGTTTTGTCGAAAGTGCGCAGCGGCTGGTCGGTATAGGCCAGCATATTCCATGCGGCGGTCTTGCACTCGTAGACCCGCAGATTGTAGTCGCTGTTGACCAGACTGCGCGTCAGCCCCGAGAAGAATATTCCCAACTCGAAATCGGGCATATCGGGATTCTTGCGTATGATGCGCCAGTCGTTGGTGTCGCAATCGAGGAAGAGCAGCCCGTCCTTTTTGCCGAGAGTGATGCAGGCCTGGTCCAGGATGCCGTTGTTCAGTCCGATGTATTCGCGTTCGGCTTCGGAGGCAATCTGAACCACCTCGAAAGGTTGAAGCGAGATGCCGTTGGCCCGTGCGAAGGCCATGACGTAGGCGATAAGCACGGCGGCACTGGACGACAGACCTCCGACGGGCAGCGAACCCTGTATGACGCCGTCGATACCGCGTGTAAGTTGGAACCGCTTTCGCAGGGCATACTTGGCGCCTCGTGCATAGTCGCCCCAATGGCGTTCTTTGACCTGCGAGGGAGCATCGAGCCGGAAGTTGACCTCGCCCTCGAAGGTTCGGGATTCGATATGAACTGCCGCATCGTCATTGACGTTGAACCACAGGTCGACGCCTTTGTCGATGGCGAAACCTGTCACCAATCCGTGCTGATGGTCGACGTGCGCCCCCAACGGACATACCCGGTACGGAGAAAAGATGTGGTATTCGTAACCTCCCATAATTAATCAGACGATTATGAATTGTATAGCTCCATATGTTTGCGAACGACATCCGTTACGGAAAATTCCGCCTCGGCTTTTTTGCGTGAACATTGTCCCATACGGGCGCGCAAATCCTTGTCGTCTATAATGATGCGCAACTTCTCGGCAAGGATTTCGCAGTTCTTTATCGGCACAAGATATCCGTTTCTGCCATCATCGACCGTATCCCGACATCCGACAGAATCGCAGGTGACAATCGGGCGACCCGCCGCACAAGCCTCAATCAACGATTTTGGCACCCCCTCGCGATAATAACTCGGGAAAGCGACAATGTGACACTGCCCGAGCAACTCACGAATATCGCCGCGATGCCCCAACCACTGTATATATCGCCCGTCGCAGTGCTCCTCAAGCCATTGTCGGCTTATTGCTTTGGGATTATTTGACAATCCGCCGCACAACAGAAATTCGACGCGACCCTCATATTCGTTTCTCAGTATCTCGGCGGCTTCGACCAATACGCGAACTCCCTTCTCCTCGACCATTCGGGCGGTGAAGATTATTTTTACAGGGGTGGTATCCGGAACCGGTGTGTATGTAAATACATTTAAGTCGACACCTGACCCCTTGATAAATACGGAACGTTCGGGTGTGGTGACCTTGTGTTTCAAAAACAACTCTTCGTCCTGATGATTTTGGAAGATGAATCTTACACGTTTTCCGGCAGAGAAACGAATGGCATACAATATCCCGCGCGCGACAAACGACAATTTGTCTTCGGAGAAGGTTATGCCCAATCCGGCGATGGCATTGATGATTTTGGCTTTCAGCCGTACGGTCCGTGCCGCCAAACCACCCCACAGAACCGATTTTAATCCGATATGGTGAATAACGTCTGGTTGTTCGCGACGGTACAGACGGCGCAGGAAACAGAGCGTTTTTAGCTCTTGCCGCAGATTCATGCCCGTAGGATTGACGGGCATATCAATCATTCTGATTCCCAGGGCCTCGACTTCGGCACGCCGCCCCGTATTTTTAGCGACAAGAGTAACCTCGAATCCCTGCCGCACGGCCTCGACAGCAATCTCTTTGCGATGAGTAAGGAGAAAAAACTCCTCACTCATAACCATAAAAAGTTTTGGCATATAGTTTTACCTATGACAGATATTTGATGATTCGTGCCGGATTGCCTGCAACCACACAATTGTCGGGAATGTCTTTAACGACGACGCTGCCGGCTCCGACGATGACATTATTGCCTATATGAACCTTTCCTATAATTGTGACATTGGCACCCAATGCCACATTGTCACCGATTGTCGGCCGGCCATTGGCTTTGGCCCCTAAGGTGGTACAATGTCTGAATGAAAAATTATTTCCTATTTGGTCGGCATTCAGAATGGTTGCGTATGGATGTGCCAATAAGCACCCGCCGCCTATTTTGCACGTTTTTGATATTGTAAAGTATTTATCCCCCGGTCGCCACCAGCCAATCAACAGAGCAACAACCGGTCCGATGCGATGATAGAACAGCGTACGGTAATAAGCATTGTTATGCAAGAAAAACAAGAATCCGAGAAATGGAGGCAATTTAATATCTATTCTTGATAATAATGCATTGATATCCTCACGTACCCCCCCCCGACTGTTAGCGAAATAACAGCAAATGTGAGGGATATACAACCACGCAAAAAGAATCGAAGATACAAGTTTGAGGATATCCCTTATTTTTCGTTTATTCATTTGATATTATATTTTTAGACATCAATTCTTTATAAACCAATTCATAACCTTTTACCATAAATGATATGTCATATTCTTTTGCTCGGTTGAAACAATTGTCCGCAGTTTGCTTATAAAACTCTGTGTCTTCGCTCAACGACAAAATCTTTTCGGCCAATTCCTTTGTATTTTCATGCTCGAATAACAATCCAGCCTTACTAACAACCTCTCTAAGTCCGTCCACATTTGATGCAATGACCGGTTTATGAGCCGCCATTCCTTCAACAGCAGCGAGTCCAAAACCATCCCAATGCGACGACAATATTGCTATATCACAACTTTTTAACAGTTGTGGGACATCCGAGCGTACTCCGAGGAAATGTACACGGTCGGAGACTTTTAATTCTTTTGTCAATTCTTCACAATCGTGTCTAATAGGGCCATCACCGACAAAGAAGGCATGATAATCTTCCGGTAATATTTTTATGGCCCTGATAACGGTTTTTTGGTCCTTTGCAGGAGCAAAACGCGACACCATTATCATCCGTTTGTAGTCCTTGTACATTGTACAAAATTTGACATCCGGCTGGGCATTAAAAAACACACTGGTATCTATACCGTTATTTATTGTACAAATAGTTGGCAAGTTCTTGCACAAATGTTTTTTTAGACAGAGTTCTGTTTTGTCAGATATACAGATTATTTTTTTGTACCTTGTATACATCCAACGGTCAATTGGAGCATACCACTTCCAACCGCGTCTGCGGTTGGAAGTGGTATGCTCGGTGGTCACAAGGACCACCGAGCATAACACGCTGCCTATGGCAGCGAACAACTGAGGCGCAGTGCCATGCGTGTGGACAATATCATATTTTTTTAAATACGATATCAAGCTAAAAATATTCAACGGATTATATACTGACCCGCCTTTACTAAGTTCAAAAACAGTTACTCCGGCATCTTGCAATTTCTTTTTGAATGGGGTATCAGTGCCATCGAAAAGAAGTACATCAGCCTCTATTCCATCCTGCTTAAATCTCGGCAACAAGTCAGTAACCAATCTTTCTGCACCGCCGGTGCATAAATTGGATATTACATGCAATATTTTCATGCTGTTAACAGGTCGTAATGTTTATTATGCTTTGAAATATACCCGACAATCAATGAAATATACACCAGTAAATAAGGTCCCAATGCTATCTCTGTCCCTATATTTAGGATGAGAAATAGAATTAATAATATATTGGATAGTTGCAATCTTCTCCTGTAAAGGCTAAATATGGCGAACAGAAACACTATTACGCCGAGCAGTCCAAAACAAATGAATAATCTTGCATATCCGGCCAAGTATTCAGGATATAAAGCTGGGTCGTACATCCCCTGACCGAAAATCAATTCCGAAAAAGACAATTTATTTACATTGCTTAAG
>JAFLRT010000081.1 GCA_022511295.1 Alistipes sp.
CCTTCTCGCCGCCGCAACCTACAAGAAGCAGGCGTAATGTTCATCGCCGATGAATAATGATGCCGAGCAGTAATGCTCGGCATCTGCCATATTTATTCACGACCATATCGGACACAAATGTCCTATGGGTGCGGTCAATTCTTCGGCAGCCTGGCACCTGCGTAATTTTTCAAAATTGTTTGCAAACGCACCCGAAAACATCCTCATGCGCCGTCGATTTCGCTGAACATTTCCCTCTGTTGACCAGCGGCAAGTTTGTAAACCAACCGCTTAAAGCCTCCGGAACTCCCGCCTTAAATTTTACCTTATATTTGCGTAATTTTTTCTACATAATAGATTGAATGCGTTGACGCAGATAGAAAATTAACGAACAAGCACGAAGAGTGGAAGTTTTATCGCAAATTCGGATGTTTCACCCCCTCCGACGGCAAGATGGCCGTATTCCCCGTCAAAGACCGCCGTGCGGCAGACAGCATATTTAACGTCCACCCGACTCTGTCGTTCATATATGTAAATGATGTGGAGAAGCGGTAATTCTCACCGTTGCGCCCCTCGCGGCCGTAATGCCGCCATCGACATGCACGATAAAGACGGCAGGCAGCCTGTCGGCTGCCTGCCGTCTTTATATCGACCCGCCGTCGGGGACGAAAATCTAACGGCGGTAATCGTTCCCTTCCAAGAACTTCTTTCTGACATCCTCGGGAACGGGGATTACCTCGGTCATCGTATAGCCAATATTATTCGGACCATAAGATTTTAACGCCGCGGATTCTTCGGTAAAATCCTTTACCTCCGACGGATAGTCGCCTTCCTCGGCCGAGGTCATAAGATGCGACTTCTCGCTGTCGTAGCCATAACGCACATATTGTACCCTTCGGCTTCCGCTCACATCCTTACCACTGTGGGAATAGTAGTCTTCGTCATAGGTCGTAACGTTGACGAGCTGGTAATCGGGCGAGCCGACGATTCTCTTGCAGGAGAGAGCAAGAGCCACACGGCGGCGGTCTTTCTCATTCCTCTTGGGCGATTTGTAGAAGTCTACCACATATATGCACGTCACCATGCCGTCATCCGTGAAATGAGGACCTGAGATTATCTCGTAATCCTTCACCTTGCCGGCCACATCCAATACTCCGCGGGACATTATATCCTTAAGAGTATACTGCAATATGTAATTGAAGGCCAACTTCTGATATGCAGCCAGTTCTTCGCGCCTGCGGGTCTCCTCGGCCTCATCATTCGCGGTCTTCTCCGCGAGCGCCTTCTCCATGGCTATACGTCGCTCCTCGCGTGCGCGACGCTCACGCTCGGCCCTCTCCTCGAGCACCTTTTCATAGGCGGCATACGCCTCGGGGTATTTCTCGCGCAGAAAAGCCTCGTCGCACAAGTTTTGCTTCAGTATATACTCTATATTATTACTGTTGCGCGACATCAGCGCCTCGGCCAACTCCTTTTTCAGAGACTCGTCGGGCAGCCAGTCTATATTCATATACTGCAGACCGCGCTTGTAGAAATAGTCGTAGGCCATCGCAATCTTCACATCGTCATCGGCGGCGGCATACGCCTCGCGTACTTTCTGCAACACCTGCTCCGTCGTATTGTAACTACCCCCTACAGTGCCGGGGAAGCCGTGCTCCTCCGCAAATTCTCCCCATATGCCTTGATTTATAGGCACATACACCGACTCCGGGCAAGCTACGAGATAGTGCCATGCCAAGGGCATATCGCGCTTAATCTCGTTAAGCACGCGGCCATAGTCCTTCATCGTCTTATCACTGGCCATAAGTTCCTGCCTGAGATAGGACTTAAGGTACTCCACGTTGAACGACCCCGTCGCCTCGTCATAGGAGAATACGAGTTTAAGGTCTCGTTTCACGCCGCCCTCGCCATAGAGCGAGCAGAAGGCCAATACGCTGCGGCCGAACGACTTGTCGCTATCCTCGCCCTTGTTGATAAGATAGCGGGCATATTTGAGCGACTGTGCCACCGACAATTTATTGTAGTAGGTCTTGTTGTAGTAGTTGCCCTCAAGCCATTCGGTATATCCGCTGACCTTGCAGAGGTAGTCCTCGAGTTTGTCGGTGGCGTAAAACCATACGCCCATACGACAAATCGCGTTCGAGCGCGTATGCCATTTCTCGATAAGTTGCGCGGCACGGGCCACATTGCGCTGCGTGCCGTAAGAGGTGAGATAAAACTCTATGAGTTTCATCGTCGCCCCCTCCTCGCCTGCCTGCTCGCCCGCAACGGCCTCCTTGAATGCCGAGTCGCGCCAGCCTGCACGGTAGTATGTATACATTTTCGTCGTGTGGTAATTGCCGTTCTGGGCAGAAACCTCGCTCACCAATCCGCTCCACGAGAATATCGAGAGCGCAAGCATCAATGCAAGTTTGAGTTGTTTACCGTTCATATGCTATTATAAATTCACTAATATTCAACAATATAGTCCGCCGCCATCGGGGCAGTGGCCAAACCTGTTATCAGTCAAACAAATCTTCGAAAAGTTTCTGGAAATCTTTGGCCGTCGACGACGGGTCGGCATAGAATGACGTAACGCAGAAAGTCTCGACAATATCTTTATCACTCTCTACGTCGTCGAGCCACAAGTGCAGAACGGCACTCTGCCCCTCATCGAGACGCAGAACCTGGCGCAGTTCCTTAGGCGAGAAATAAGCCAAGTCGGAATGTGCCTCATGGCTGCACATTTCGCCGTCGGACAGGGTGTAGTTGACGCCGAATCCGGCTATCGACTCTATGCCGTCTTCTCCCAAATCATCGACACAGCCGACAGTGCCTTTGGAATAACCCTCGGGGAGTTGCGAGGCGTCTTTCAACTTAATTTCAACCTCCAGATACCAATACAACTTTTCGTCATCTTCATCTTGAAGTTGAACAATCTTCGCACTCTTGCCCGCCAGCACGAATGCCTTGCCGAGCGGTCCGCTGATTTCGGTAGTTACGGCTTTGGGACCGCTGCTGCTGCAACTTGCCAGAAGCATCACCGACATCCCTGCCAACATAAAGAATAATTGTTTCATAAAAGTTTGGTAATAAATTTCTCCTACTCTTTTGTGTGATTTTCGGATTCCTCTCCGCAAAGGTATGCGAAAATACATTGCGCGCCGTTGTCTTTTTTTGTCTTTATCGGTCGTGCGAGGGGTCTCCGACATAGGGTGTGAAAGGCTTGCCCTGCCCTATAAGTTCGTTATAGAAAGCAATCTCCTCCTCGGAGCATACTTTGCCGTAGTCGGGGTATCGGCTCGCCGTCTCGTAGAGCTGCTTGTATGTCGACTCCTGCAGGCGCACCATTCGGCTTGCGGCGGCATCCTTGAGTTCGGAGTCGGAGACGGTGTCGCAAATACGCTCCCTAAGATGCTGAAAATCCACCGTATAATTATATAAAACCCTGTATGCGAATTGCAGATAATGTGCCTCGGCCACCGAATCGGCATAGAGGCGGCAAAGTCTCTCGGCCGCCTGCTCCACGGTCTTTAACAGATGCTGTCTGCGCGCCTCGGCACGCTCCGCATCCATACGCGCCCGCTCCACGGAGTCGACGACACTGCGGTAGAGCCTCTCCAGCCTCCCGATATTCTCGTCCGCCCGCAGTTCGGAGGCTGTACGATTGCGATGCTCACGCACATAGAGCACCGTTGGCAGCAACAGCAGAGCCGCAAGAAGCAGCAGCACCGCAACTCTCAGTGGTCGGCGTCGGTTGTCCCATGCCCTCTGCAACTGCCCGATATCGGCATAGCGCTCCTCGCGGTTCGGGCGCGTACACTTCGAGGCTATACGGCGACAGCCGCCGCCCAAAAGACTCTCCATTATCACGCCTATGGAGTAGATGTCGCTGCGGGCATCGAGCGGCCGCCGCTCACGCAACTCGGGCGAGGCATAGCGCGGCGTGCATCCGAGGGTGCGGGCAAGATAGTGGGCATCGTCGTCCGAAAGTCCGAAGTCGATGATTTTCAACGAGTCGTCGGCACGCGCAATGAGGATATTCTCTGGCTTGAGGTCGTTGTGCAACAGGCCGCGGCGGTGCATATACCCCACGGCGGCAAGGAGTTCCCCGAATATGCGGCGGCGCGCCTCCTTCGACGGCGACTCGGCAAGCCACTCCGCGAGCGTGCGCCCCTCGATATACTCCATAACTATGCCCGGGCCGACGGGAGTCTGCTCGTCGTAGGTGTATACATGGATAATATGCGGGTGGTCGCAGCCGAGCGAGAGTTCATATTCGCGTTTCAGCATCGAGAGTTCCGCCCCCGAATTGTCTTTTGTTGTCTTTATGATGAAGGACTTGCCCGCGCGAGCGACACGGTAGAGACGTGCCCGTGCCGTGATTTTCAGCAGCAGAGGCTCGCCGAAGCCGTTTGCTGCGGCGTCATGCGTGGTAGAGGTGTCGAATATGTCGCTCTCGCTCATGGGTCGTAGACATTTGCGTTTCAAATATAATGATTATTTTTGTAACGTCATGAGTATCGAGAGCACAACACCCCAGATTGCAGCCCTGCGCGAATGCGTGGAGCGGCGTTTCGGACGTCCTTTGCATGTACATGCCGACTTTCTCGCGCTCGTTGCCGATATTGAGTCCCTGCATCGCCAGCATATCTCCGAGAGCACGCTCGAGCGGGTGTGGGGATACTCCACACGCGGATACGACCGCATATCGCTGCGGACGCTCGACCTGCTGGCGCAATATGCCGAGGCGGGGAGTTGGGACGGCTTCTGCGCGGAACTGAGACGGCACGGCAATACCGAGTCGGAGATGTTCGACGACGAGTCGGTGCGCACCTCCGACCTGCGAGTCGGCGACCGCGTGCGCATAGGCTGGCAGCCCGACAGAGTGTGCACTGTGAGGTATTTGGGCGGCAAGCGCTTCATTGCCGAGGAGTGCGTGAATGCGAAGATGCGGTGCGGTGCGACCTTCTCATGCCTGTGTTTTCAGCGCGGACGCGAGTTGCACTTAGATGATTTCATAAACGGCGGCGAGGAGGGTTCGCATCCGAGACGCTACGTCGTCGGCAACCGCCACGGCCTTACACTGCTCGAGCACCTCGCACAGACGCCCGACGCGGCAGAGTAGTTTTCCCCGATATCTTCGCAGCTGCCGGCAAACGAATCCGCCAGATGGCTCGTGCTGCCGACAACCTCACCATCGAGGAGC
>JAFLRT010000082.1 GCA_022511295.1 Alistipes sp.
AGCAGGTCTCGGTTAAGTGCATCCGCTTCCTGCACGGAGTATTCGCACAAAAGAGAGTCGCGGCAGCCGCCATCTTGCGCCTGCGCTTGCACCTGCATCAAGCCGTTGCCGCATAAAATAGCGGCCAACAATATGAATATGCTTCTAATCACAACAAACGTGTATCGCATTTGCAATATACATATAAAACATAGAAATACAAAAATCCATATTGTAAATAGAACTGTTTTCAGAGAGAATATTCAACCGACCCGGATGCGCATTGAAAAAAAGTCGCTATATTTGCAGTGTGAAACGTATGCGATTTGCATTGCTCGCACAACTCGGGGGTGTCCGGTTTTGACAGCAGGCAGAGTTCGTAAGCAAGCACGTCGAGCGCTGTGAGCCGGCTCGTAAATATCGACTCTCAGTCCATAAATGGCAACAACAATTATGCACTCGCTGCCTAATTTTCAGAGAAAATTAGCTTAATCGACGGTGGCAAGGTTCCATTGACGACGAGTATCCCGAAGGGTTGTTCCGCTCCTTAACAACCTTTCATACGGGGTATCAAACTTTTGGAGACAGTCTGCGGCAGTGTCTCGGGTCGCGGATGAAATTGAGGGACTGCGCTCTGCACAAGGCTGCCGCCTGCCGTATGCAGAGAAGAGGATTAAACGGTCGGCTAAACGTGTAGAAAACTTTCGGGTTCCTTGTTTGGACGCGGGTTCGAATCCCGCCACCTCCACTAAATAAGCAGGCTAAAAGCCTGCTTATTTTATTTTCCTCTACCCTTGCGCTCGGCTATATACAGTTGCCACGAATTGACAAGATTCTGCCAGACGATATATGCCGTAGGCGCAACCGACGACAACGGGTTAAGAAACGATTGCGCCATCCATACTGCAAGCACCGTATTCTTCTGCCCCAACATCTGTCCTCCGGCGGCTCTATCGCCATACTTCCGGCCAAGTACATGTCCCACAGCAAACTGACACAAACATATCAGCAATGAGACTGCGGCCAGAATAACCTCACTGCGGTACTCGGTCTTGCCTCTCGACAGAATGAACGACGTCGTGCGGCCGATAATAACAACCAACGACACAAGCCATACATAAAATGAGAGATAGTTATGCTCCACGACCCATCGCCCGACGGGCTTCAGTACAAGGCGGCAGAATTGTCCTGCGACAAACGGCATCACAAGCAGCGGCGCCACCCTCGACAGAATCATCGCAAGCGAACAGTTGTTCCCGCCGGCAAGATGCAGCACAAAAGGTGCGGCAAAGGCTGTTATAACATGACAGGCAAGCGTATACACCGCCATAATCTCGATATCGGCTCCGAGCATACCGCCTATGACGACGGCCGCCATAGCGATGGGTGCAAGTACGCACACCATAGCCCCCTGCGCCACAACAATATCAAATTTAGACAGCGCAAACCACACTGCCACACTGCCCAACAACTGAATGGCAAGCAACCACAAATAGAGAGGCGTGAAACGCATCCGTTTTATATCGACCCGACAGCAGGTAATAAAGAGCATCAGAAAGATGAGCGACGGAGCAATCATATTGCCCGACATCTCCTCCAATGCATTCAGTTTATGGCAGAACAAAGCGCCGACTATCATTGCCAACGGCATAGAGACGGCGCGCAAATTATGATTGACAGTCATCTTACGAAAGCAGTTCCTTCACTTTGGCCGAGATATCTTTTCCGTCGGCCTGTCCTGCAAGGCTTTTGGATGCCACACCCATAACCTTACCCATATCCTTCATCGACGATGCTCCCGTCTGTGCGATAATCGCCTTGACTGCATCCGTCAGTTCCGCATCGGTAAGTTGTTTGGGCAGATACTCTTGGAATACAGCCACCTGTCCAAGTTCCTCGTCAGCCAAATCTTGACGATTTTGTTGCGCATATATAGCGGCAGAGTCCGTTCCCTGCTTGGCTAATTTTGTTATAATCTTTATCACGTCAGCGTCGGGAAGAACATCTACTGCCGTTCCCGAGGTCTTTGCTTCGATGATATACTTTTTAATGTTGCGCAACGCGCTCAATCTTACGGTATCTTTGGCCTTCATAGCCTCCATGATACCTTTTGAAATCTCCTGTTCAAGCATTTTTTATGATTTTTATACCTCTTGCGTAGTGTATCACTCCTGACAGAGTAACACAAAGAGCAACTATTTATCTTATTCTGTCAAGCGAACGCACCAGAAGTTCGTCTTTGAATATGGCGCGCGCAGCCAATACGACAAATATTATCGCTACAAGCGGAAATACCACCACAAAGCGGAAATTACTTGCCGCGAGTGTCAGCGACTCCACCGTCTGCATAGCGAGATAGCCGTATACGCCCATCATCACAAGACTGCCAACAAGAAGAACTATCTCCACAATGCACAGACGAATCTGCGTCATCCTGCGGCGAAAAAGGAGTATCGTTACAAGCGGAAGCAGCGCAACAGCAGCCAACAACACACCCAAATAGACGGCAGACAAGACAACGGTGCCTTCACCATCGCGCAGTGCGAAAGCGCTCATCACAATCTGCTCCTGTCCGGCATAAAAAACTGCCAGCGGGACGAACAACATTACGGCCATAAGCGCGGCAACTATCAGAAGATAAAGACTTTGTATTCTCTGTATCATAATTTACAATTTTCTATCAATTAAATACTTATTTCTATCCGACGAGCCTCGGTTAATCAACTCTCCGAGAAAACCGGCAAGGAAGAGCATAACACCGAGAACAACTGCAAGCAACGCTATATAGAACAGCGGCTGGTCAGTTACGCCGCGCAACGGATAGCCATTCGCCTGTTTGTAGAGTTTTGACCCGATAACCCACGCAGTCGTACATCCTCCAAGCAGGAACATAAGCGTACCCGTGCCTCCGAAGAAATACATCGGCGAGCGGCCGAAGTGCGACATAAAGGTTACCGTTATAAGGTCGAGATAACCCTTTACCATTCTCTCCATTCCGAATTTGGAGCTGCCGTATTTGCGTGCGCGATGTTCGACGACTTTTTCGCCTATATGCTTAAAACCTGCATGTTTGGCAAGTATAGGTATATAGCGGTGCATCTCGCCGTATACCTCAATCGACTTGATGACCTTAAGTCTGTACGCCTTGAGACCGCAGTTGAAGTCATGCAACTTTATTCCAGACACTAAACGCGCGGTAAAATTAAAGAACTTGCTCGGCCAACGCTTGCCGACAGGGTCGTGTCGCAGTTTCTTCCAGCCGGAGACCATATCGTAACCCTCCTGCAGAATCATACGGCGCATCTCCGGAATCTCATCGGGCGAATCCTGCATATCCGCATCCATCGTGAATACTATCTCGCCCGAAGCCTCTGCAAAACCACAGTACAGAGCCGCAGACTTGCCGTAGTTGCGCATAAAGCCCACCGCTTTAATATACGGATATTCATCCTTGAGCCGTTCTATCACAGACCACGACTCGTCGGATGAACCGTCATCAATAAAAATCAGTTCGCAACTCAGGTTCTCACGACGCACAACACGGTCAATCCACGCCGTAAGTTCGGGCAGCGACTCCGCCTCGTTGAAGACAGGTACAACTATCGAGATATCTTTTCTTTTATTCATATTCAAATCAGGACTCTTCATCATTGAATATTTCTGGTCCGCGCTTAACGCCTGCCGCGATAAACAGACCGCATACAAGACCCGACAAGAAATAGGTGTTGATACCGGATATTATATCATCAAAGATACTCGGTTCCGTACTATTCTCAAGGGCGCGCAATCCTTCATTAACCATTTGCACAAGATTAGATGGCATATCTGCTGTCGCAGACATCATCCCCATAAGAAACGAAGAGTATCCCTCTACGAAGTTCCCATATCCGATTACATAATGCATATAAAGATAGTTGGCAAGTCCCGCTATAACGCCTGCAAATATCGAGACCCACAGCACATATACCAATCCCTGCACATACGAGAAACCGCGCTCTTTACTACCTAACCTGGATGCGGCACGCTTCGCAAAGCGGTACAGCAGCCAGACATATATCACGGCAACAATAATATACTCAATCCCGACAATCATCATCGATTTAACCGTCCAATTTGAGACAAGCGCCAGTTCAAATATTCGCGATAACGCCATCAGCACACCGAGCAGTGCGCCTTTTGATGCGACATCATTCCAAAACTCTTTATTCATAAACGAACTATCTTTTTTTGTTATTCTCATCCAAAGCCCTGCGATATGCCTTTGCATTTGCAATGTGCTGGGCATAGTTTCGGGCGAAATTATGGCGTCCGTCAAACTCGGGACGTGCGCAGAAGAAGATATAATCGTGTTTTTCGTAGTGCAGCACGGCATCTATCGCCTCTATGCTCGGCATACATATAGGTGAAGGCGGCAACCCCTTATACAGATAGGTGTTATATGGCGAATCCACTTTCAGATGCTCATTCAGAATACGTTTGAGAGCAAAGTCCTGAAGCGCATATTTTACCGTCGGGTCCGCTTCCAGTTTCATCCCGCGATGCAGACGGTTGATATATACGCCTGCCACGCGAGGCATCTCATCAACGGCCTTGGTCTCCTCGTATACTATCGACGCCAGAGTCATAACCTCAAAACGGGAGAGACCGCAATACTCAAGTTGCACGTCGCGCGAACTCCAAAAAGCATCATACTCACGGCGCATACGACTTACATACTCTTCGGGTGTAACCGTCCAATAAAATTCGTAAGTATTGGGGATAAACATCGAAAAGAGCTGCAAAGAATCAAAGCCCGCAGTACGGGCTACCTCTTGACTCGTAAAGGCACGAAGCAACGACGCGGAGTCGGCCTCAATCTGTCGCGAAAGTTTGCC
>JAFLRT010000083.1 GCA_022511295.1 Alistipes sp.
TTATCATTTACATCCTCAAAAGTGCAATATTGTCTCATTCGAGGATAATTTGTTATAAGAATCTTTGACTCTCCCATAATCTTATTTAGGGTCTCAATATACTATGCTTCACTTATAAATCTATCACATTTCACTCAGTCTTGTCAACAACTCTTTTAGCGTAACGGCATCTGTCATCTGCTGCTTGTCGAACACCATAAAATAGCGGTAGTTCTCGCCAGCTTTGTTCGCCCAAGTCCTGCCGAGTTCGAGTTTTGCACGACTGTCGGAGTTGTCCCTGTCATCGCCCTTTGTTTCGAGGATAACGGTAATGCCGCTTACCAACTGGACTATAAAGTCAGGATAATGGTTTATATAGCCGTTTATGCAGAATCCCGTGCGGCTCGGATTTCTGTGCCAGAACAGCACATTATCCAAATTGGCAACCGCATTGATAACATCGTACTCGAAGCCGTTGATCGTCTCCTCCTCCGTATAGAGACCCTTCGCCAGTCCGATGGATTTTGTTTTCACGGTTATCCGTTCGGGCAGGCGGTATGCAGCCTGACACTTTATTTGACCCGTATCGAGACACTTCTTAAATGTTTGCTCTTGATAAGCCGACAGCAGCGACTCTATTTTTTGACGAATCGTATTCCTTGTCTGCCAGTCATTAGTGTATAAATCTTCCAACTGCTCGGTATCTACGCCCTCGATTGCCTTTTTGATATAGCGGGCAACCTGCGGTTCGGAGATTTCGTCGAAACGGATATTCTTTGCAAGCATTTCAGCCAGCTGCACCTGCTTGCTCTCCGTCGATAGGGTCGCAAAGTGCTGTTTTATAAATGCCAGCTGACTTGCATTGAGATTTCTTCTGGTAACGGCATATTCATCGCCGCTCGATTTCTCCAAATCCACCCGCACAGCCTCACTCTCGGCACGGGTAAAGTCGATGTTGTGGTCGCACTTGTCGAGGTCGAAACCGTCGGCAAGCATTGTCTTTTCCAAAGATACATACTCGCTGTCGGCGAACATCAAACTGGCTGCTGCCTTTTTCACAAATTGAGGCAATACCAACTCCTTTGCCTTGTCTTCGAAAATATCTTTAATCGGATATGTATTTATCATACCTTTAATATCATTCGGAATGTTATTCGTATCGTTCTCTGCCTGCTGCGCGACCTGCTGATTGTAATTGTCGCTCTCTTGCCGTGCGAAAGACTCCAATGCCGCCGTTTCCGTATTTGCGGCTGGCGTTGCAATGGTCGTCTTGATTGTTTCAGTGTCTATCTGCTCGTCGATGTTGTCTGCCGTATCGGTAGCTGTGGAAGTCTCCTGTTTCAGCTCGTCATCTTCACCGAAGATCGTATGTGACGGCTTTACGGTCGGTGCGGGAGCATCTTCCGCAGAGGCTTCGGCAACGCGATAATCCTTTTTGCTGAAACCTGCCCGATTCAGCCCCTCGATGATATTCTCCACCGTCTCCCGAAAATCGTTCGACGAGGTAAATACATACGACAGGTCGAGCAACTCCTCCGCGTGCTTGGTCGTATAGGGCAGACGCAGCACGCGACCCAGAATCTGCTCGACATCGACGCGCGAGGTCTTGTTTGCCAGCGACGCGAGAATATATGCGAACGGACAATCCCAACCCTCTTTGAGCGCATTGACGGTAATGATATATCGCACCGGACAATCGCGGCTCAACAGGTCGGTATTTTTAATTTCGTCCTTGCTGGCGGTCTTGATTTTTATCTGGTCTTCGGGAATGCCGATTTCTATAAGCTTGGTTTTGATTTTGTCGAACGTAATATTGTCGTCGTCGGTCTTGGGCTGGGCTTGGAACAGCACAATCGGACGGATATACCTGCCGCCGTTAGCCTCCATTGCAATCGCCTTTTGTTCCAGACTGCGCTGCATCTGTATCGCACTCGAAATAACATCACTCGTCGAGCGATGGTTATAGACGATAACCGGCAGTTTCACCATATTGGCCCGTTTGAGTTTTATGGCGTCCACGAAACTGATGATATTGCTCTTTTCTCGCGGCGTGGCTGTCAGGTCGAGGATAAAGGCAGGGTTGATACTTTTCAGCATATCCACACGCAGATTCGCCTCGAAGTTGTGGCTCTCGTCGATGATGACGACGGGATTCAGATAGGACAGCACTTGTATCAAACTGGTCTCGTCCGACCCGTCCACCTGCTTGGTCAGACTGTCATACAGTTTCGCATACTCCGCCAGATTCTCGTTTTCACGATATACGCGCCGACCGTCTTTGTTGTTGGCGGCGAACGACTGCACGCTCAGCACGAAAATCGTCAGCTGCTCACGTATCTTCGTCGGGCTTATTCCGTTTCCGAACAAAGCCGCCTCCTTGTCCACAACGCGCACGGCACTTCCGAAATGGCTGTCGATTTTCTGACGGTATGGGTGCGAGGTATCTTGCAGATTTTTCAGCGTCTGTTTCAGAATCGTATCCGACGGCACAAACCACGCCACCACCTTCGGCTTGTCGGCAGGCATATGGCGGAATATCGTATTCAGCGCATTGCAGGCGATAAAGGTCTTGCCGCCGGCGGTCGGGACTTTCACCGTAACGTGCGGCACACCCGGAATGCTGTTGTTGTAGGGGTGCAGATAGTAGTTGGCATACGATGAAATCAACACGCCTTTGTCTTCCCAAAACTTATGGAAAGCCTCGTCGGGACGGTTGAACTTCTCCACATACCCGATATAGGAGTCCAAATCGGCAATAACCTCTTTTTGATACTGTTTCAGTTCCATAAATCAGAATCGTTTAATGTCGCGCGGAATCTTTTTGAATACGATGTTCTTGGCTGCCAGCACCTGCTGCGGTATGGTGCAGATGTCGGCATAGATTACATACTGCTCGGCAGGCTCCGTCACGATATGCAGCGTGTCTATGCTCAACGTCGTCAGCCGCTCCTTTTCGTAGTAGAAATAGTAGCCCGTCGCATTGCAGGTGTCCAGCAGGTATTTCGCTTCGTCCGTTCTTTGGCGGGTCAGATGCTGTTTGGTCTCGGTGTAATAGATATATTCGCGGATTTTCGCCTCCTCGACAGACTCGTTCAGATTCTTCTGGTCGTCGAACAGACGCTCACCGAGTTCGTAGTAGTCGAACGAGCCGCCCGTTCCGGCAACGGCATTCGCACCCTCGCCATATCCCTTTATTACACGACGTACACGCTCGGCAGTAATGCTCTCGGCATAATCCTCCATCTCGACAAGTATAAACTTGCGATTGCCGCCGTCCTTCTTGTTCAGATTCAGCACAGCGTGAGCCGTCGTCCCGCTGCCGGCAAAGGAGTCGAGGATAATGGAATCCTTGTCTGTTGCAATTTGCAAAATGCGCTCTATAAGATTTGTCGGCTTAGGTGTATCAAATGGCGGAGCTCCGTCGAATATACTTTTTAATTCAGAATTCGCCTCTCTTGTTGTACCGACATCATTCCCAAACCAAATTGATTCGGGAGCACGACCTTCAACAGATGATAAATATATTTTACGAATGATATTTGTTTCGTCTTTATTGAATATTATTTCTCCCGTACGAATCTTTTCATTGATAGTTTCTTTACTCCATCTCCAACCATTGGCAGGAGGTGAAATTCGTTTGCCAGATGGAGTGATTAAGTCATAGATTAGATTTGGGCGATATAGCGCATTCCTAACGTCCCCAGAACGCCATGGCCCGCGCGGGTCATTATCGGGATTCTTATATGCTTTGTTATGTTCAGCCGTACGCTCTATATTTCCTAAAATAAACTCCGACGATTTTTGAAAAACAAAGGTATGGTTATGGTGAATTGAGAATTTACCAAGATAACCTTTGGGCTGAATACTATGTTGCCAGATAATGTCTGCTAAAAAATTATTTGCTCCGAAAATTTCATCGCACAATAGCTTTAAGTTAGCTTGTTCATTATCGTCAATCGAGATAAATATCGCCCCGTCTTCTGCCAGCAGTTTCTGCAACAGCGTCAGACGCGGATACATCATACACAGCCATTTGTCGTGGCGGCTCAAATCCTCGCCCTGCTTGCCGACAACTTCGCCCAACCACTTCTTGATTTTCGGGTCGTTCACATTGTCGTTATAGACCCACTTCTCGTTGCCGGTATTGTAGGGCGGGTCTATATAGATGCACTTCACGCAACCTTCGTATTCGGGCAGCAGCGATTTCAGGGCTTCGAGATTGTCGCCGTGAATGATTTTGTTCCCGCTGCCGGTCGGCGACGCATTCGCGGCATCATCGCCCCGAAATCCGTACCGATGTTCCAGCACCCGATACGGCACCTCCTGATGATGATTCACCACCTT
>JAFLRT010000084.1 GCA_022511295.1 Alistipes sp.
CTGCCCGTTGTTGCTAAAAACTTCGGGCGAAAGAGTTTGTCGCGCAATCCGCTTATTTTTGGATTGTTTACTCGTATGCATTTGGTAGAACATGTAGGCTCCGGTATTCCTCGAATGAAAAAGGATATGCTTGATGCCGGGTTGCCTGAACCGATATTTGAGACGGAAGGTATGTTTACTGTGATTTTCAAGCGAAAAGCAGCTGCTAAAACACCGATAACTAAAAATGGAATTCAACTTACGTCGATACAAAGTGCCATCTTGTCTGCTATTGCAGAGATGCCGACCATAACAATGGATGAACTTAGTGCAAAGATTGGTATCGGACGCTCTTCTGTGTACAACAATATAAAGGAGTTAAAAGAACGGAAGATTCTGTTGCGTGAAGGGCGAAAGAATGACGGTAAGTGGATTGTACTAACGGACAGCATAAAATAGTGTTTAAGTATGAGCAACGATAACCCGATACTCAATAATCCCTATGAAGAGCCGAGATTTCACTACAATGTGGATATCAACGGAAACCTTGACTACGGCTCAATTTTGGAGGGACGCCGTCCGTATATGGGGAATATACAGATTACGCCCAACCGTGCATCACAGGCTCTGTTCAATGCGGAGGATTTGGAAAACGATAATCCGGATGCCAAATTCATCAATGACCTGCGTAAAGAAGTTAAAACTTGGCGAGAGAAGGGTTATCCGATGGTTACCCGCGTTACCAGAGAACTGCTCAATTTTTGGTTTAACAATCCCGAGCGTCAGAATTTCCAAAAACTGTTCTTCTGCCAAAGAGAGGCGGTGGAAACGGCAGTATATCTGAACGAAGTTGCTGACCGAGATCCGAATATTGGACGCAATCTTCTTCGTCAGTTGGATGAGAGACGGGAGTCGGTATCCAATCTTTGGGAAGATATTTTGCCGCGCACTGCATTCAAGATGGCAACCGGCACGGGTAAAACGGTCGTAATGGCGATGCTTATCCTGTATCATTATTTGAATAAGACTGAATACCATAACGACACCCGTTTCGCAGATCATTTCCTGCTTGTTGCACCCGGTATTACTATCCGAGACCGTCTCGGAGTATTGATGTTAGACGAAAGTGCCGGTTCGCGATATGACAAGAAAGACTATTATCATCAGCGAGGACTGATACCCGACCAATACGAGAAGGTTCTCGGCGGACTGAATAACGCAATTACGATTACCAACTACCACCAATTCGAGCCAAAAGTATATACCGGCAAGAAGGCAAGTCCGCTTGACGGCAAGATGGTATATCGTAGCGGAGAGGGAATGGTCAAGCAATCCGACAAAGAGGATTTCCAGAGTGTTCTGTCTCGCATACTCGGTCCGGGTATGAAAGGAAAACGCTTTATTATCATTAACGATGAGGCGCACCATTGCTATCTGCCCAAAGAGAAAGATGGCAGAGGCCGCAAAGATGAGGAGACTGCCGAAGGCGAAGAGGAAAACAAGAGAGCAATGGTTTGGTACGAGGGTCTGCGACAGATGAAGGCTCTCGGATATAAGTTGCAGCACGTTTACGACCTGTCGGCAACGCCTTACTATCTCAAAGGTTCGGGATACGCCGAGTATTCGCTGTTCCCGTGGGTCGTTACGGACTTCGGTTTGGTAGAGGCAATCGAGAGCGGACTGGTGAAAATTCCATTCCTGCCGTCGATGGACGATTCTCATGATTTGTCGGAGCCTAAACTGCGAAATATTTATGAGAATATTCGCGGAGAACTTCCTAAAAAGGGCCAGAAAGCGATTAAGAAAAAAGCAAAGGAGGATGCTGCTGCGAATGGGACAGATGTGCCTGTCGGAGAGATGCCGCCGAAGTTGCCGACCCTTTTGACTATCGCACTGGAGCAGTTTGTCAAAGACTATGAGAAGTACGACAACGGTATGCGTCAGGCGGGTGAAGCTGCCAAAAACCTATACACAGCCCCGCCGGTGTTTATCGTCGTCTGCAACAATACGACCGTCTCAAAAGAGGTGTTCAAGCATATTGCCGGATATGAAACAGTGGATGCGGACGGCAACAAGATATATATCGACGGCGTATTTCCTGTATTCTCGAACTATACAAACGGAATCCAGAAGAACATTCTTCCGTCGTTGCTTATTGACAGTTCCGCTCTCGATGAGGCCAGCGATACCATTGACGATGAGTTCAAAAGAGTGTTTCGGCAGGAGATTAACGAGTTTAAGCGTGACTATGCCTTGACCCACGGTGCGGGCAGTGCCGACCAGCTGACAGACAGCGACATTCTTCGCGAGGTCGTGAATACGGTCGGCAAGCCGGGTATGCTCGGCGGTCATATCCGATGCGTTGTTTCCGTTTCGATGCTTACCGAGGGCTGGGATGCCAATACCGTAACGCACGTTTGCGGTGTTCGTGCATTCGGCTCGCAACTGCTCTGTGAACAGGTGGCAGGTCGTGCATTGCGTCGCCGCAGCTACGACCTCGTGGCTTATGACAGAAGGACGGGCGAAGAGATACCAAGTGAAAATGTTAAACGATACAGCGAGAAGAACATTGTATATAAGTTCCAACCGGAATATGCCCATATCATAGGCGTTCCGTTCAAGACCTTCAAAGGCGGTGTGGCTGCACTTCCGAGACCGCCGAAGCCGATAACGGCGATTCGCCCGGTTAAGGAACGTGCCGATATGGAGATTGTCTTCCCGAACATAGTGGGTTATCGTAGCGAGCGGGAAAACTCGGTTATCGAGGCGGACTTTTCCAAGTTGCCGAAATTCAAACTCGACTTCAATCAGATACCGATGAAGACGGTCCTGCGCACTCCCATTGGCGATGAAGAAGAGGTTTTGAAGACCGATTACAAGAAACTGCGCGATTCGCAGATAGTCTATGAGCTGACGCGACGCCTGCTGTCGGCTAAATATCGCGACGAGTCGGGTGTGCCGATGTTCCAGAAGTTCGCCCAACTCAAAGCGGTCGTACAAAAGTGGTATGATGCGCAGGTGCAGATTGTCGGCGGTGAGGGCGATGCAGATGCCCGCAGACTTGTCTTGTTCTGGAATCAGGACAGGACCAATGCAAGCATTTATGAAGGTATCAGCGAACACAACCGCGATGCCGAACGCATTATTGCCATTCTAAACCATTATAACCCGGAAGGCAGTACAGCCTATGTCTCGGGCGCAACCACTAAAAAAGTATGGCCGACAGAGAAAAGCCATATCAACTATGTCGTTGCCGACACCGATTCGTGGGAGCAGATAGCGGCTAAAACGCTGGAAGAGATACCGGCAGTAAAAAAGTATGTCAAGAATCATTTCCTCGATTTCAAGATACCCTATATGGCTTTGAATGAGGAGAAAAACTTTGTTCCGGACTTTATCGCCGTAGTGGAAACGCCGTCGGGCGATTCGGTGAATCTTATTATCGAGATATCGGGCTTCTCCAACGACAATACGAACTTCAAGGAGGAGAAACGCCATTACACGAATGATTATTGGCTGCCGGCAGCCAATAATCTGAAAAAATACGGTCGGTGGGATTTTATCGAGATTTCCGACATCGACAATATCAAATCACAATTAATTGCAAAAATCAATTCGTTATGAGCAATAAACTAAAACCTACCGATGCAATAAAACACCCTGCGGACAAACGTGTGGCAATCCCTACAACAGAACTTGCAGGAGAAGAGGCTGCTGCCATTGCTGGCGACCCCAAAGTGGCAGAGTATAAGACTTTCCGCCATGAGTTCACTCGTGGACGCGACCCCGAACTCTATTGGCTCGGCAAATATCGTAACGATGATGAGGAAACCTGCGACAGCGACTTGCGCGTAGATATCCGCAGTTTGTATGTTCATGAAGATATACACCCGGAGCAGTTGATTGACAACCTTTATAAACTGAACGAACAGCCTAACTTTTTTGCTGACGAGTTTAAGAAAGATATAGATGACGAATTGCAAAGAGTTGCAGATTATTATCGCCATCATTCCGATTGGAAAAATCGTCTGATACAAGGCGATTCATTACTTGTAATGAACTCATTGCTCAACCGCGAAGGAATGGCAGGTAAGGTACAGTGTATTTATTTTGACCCGCCTT
>JAFLRT010000085.1 GCA_022511295.1 Alistipes sp.
CGTTACCGGCTTAAACTTTCTTACTGCCATCTCCTTTAGATATTACTGTAAAAATCTATCTTATCACCATCCTTGAGGGTTACGTATGCCTTCTTGTAGTTGTTGGCACGACCCTCCAAAATACCCGCCTTCGTATAGCGGCTCTTGATTTTACCCATATAATTCACCGTGTTTACATCTGTTACAACGACGTTGTACATCTGCTCTACGGCTTTACGAATCTGCAATTTGTTCGCTCTCACGTCTACTATGAAACCGTAACGATTCAGTTTATCGCCCTGAGCCGTCATTTTCTCGGTCAAAACAGGCTTAATAATCACTTCCATTGTTTTTGCGTTTTAAGCTAACATTACATTCAATACATTCTCGGCGCCTTCTACCAGGACCAATGCCGACGCATTCATCACTTCGTAGGTATTGAGGTTGCAAGCCAGGATAGGCTTTACCGACGGGATGTTGCGGCATGAGAGCTGCAAGTTGACGTTCGTTTCGGGCAGTACGAGCAGAACCTTCTTCTCGGCTACCTTGAGTGCCTCGGTCAGAGCCACCACCGCCTTGGTCTTGGGAGTATCGAGGGTAACGGCCTCGATGACGGTAATTGCACCTGCCTGCGCTTTGTAGGTGAGTGCGCTGCGACGTGCCAGCTGCTTGAGTTTCTTGTTGAGTTTGAAACTGTAATCGCGAGGCACGGGTCCAAACACTCTACCGCCACCCGGGAAGAGGGGCGATTTGATGCTGCCACAACGTGCGCCGCCCGTTCCCTTCTGTCTCTTGAGTTTGCGGGTCGAGCCTGCCACTTCGTTGCGCTGCTTCGCTTTGTGAGTACCCTGACGCTGGTCAGCCAGATACTGCTTTACGTCTAAGTAAATAGCGTGGTCATTAGCCTCCACGCCGAAGACGGCATCGCTAAGGGTTACCTTGCGGCCGGTCTCATTTCCTTGTGTGTTCAATACAGCTAATTCCATACTACTTCTCAATCGTTAAATAAGAACCTTTCGCTCCCGGAATCGAACCCTTCACGAGGATGAGGTTGTTTTCGGGAATCACCTTCAATACTTTGAGGTTAAGAACCTTAACCTGCTCACCACCCATGCGGCCGGGCAGACGTTTGCCCTTGAACACGCGCGAGGGATACGACGATGCACCCAGCGAACCGGGCTTACGCTGACGGTTGTGCTGACCGTGAGTCTGACCGCCTACACCGCCGAAACCATGACGTTTCACAACGCCCTGGAATCCTTTACCTTTGGAGATACCTGTTACGTCTACCCAATCCTCCTCCGAGAACATAGACACGGTAAGGGTCTCTCCCAATGCCACCTCAGGCATCTCCTTGAACTCAACGAGTTTGCGTTTGGGAGTAGTACCTGCCTTCTTGAAGTGGCCTAACAAACTTTTGCTGGTGTGCTTTTCACTTTTGTCGTCATAGGCAACCTGAACCGCCTCATAAGCATCTTTCTCGACGGTTTTGATTTGCGTAACCACACACGGACCAGCCTCAATAACAGTGCATGGTATGTTCTTACCCTCGGCACTGTACACGGAAGTCATTCCGATTTTCTTTCCAATTAGTCCTGACATTTTTGTCTAATTACGTTTGTTAATTAAAGTGATTTTATACCTATTATTATATATTATAGGCTGCGGACAGCGGCGTAGGTTATCAACACTCGCGGTGGGACAACGCACCTCCGCCCGACTTTGTTTTCGTTTTGCAACCGCCGCGCGGAGAACCGCTCGGATTCTCCGCATGGCAGCCTTGAGTTATTATCAGACTTTAATCTCAACCTCAACACCCGATGGAAGCTCCAACTTCATCAGAGCATCGATGGTCTTCGGGGTCGAAGAGTAGATGTCTATAATTCTCTTGAATGTGCAGAGTTGGAACTGTTCACGTGCCTTCTTATTGACAAACGTAGAACGGTTCACGGTAAAAATCTGCTTTCTCGTGGGCAGAGGCACCGGACCGCTAACCATAGCATCCGTGCTGCGCACCGTTTTGACTATCTTCTCAGCCGATTTATCGACGAGATTGTGGTCAAAAGACTTGAGTTTGATTCTGATTTTTTGATTCATATTTGGTCTCTTAATTATTCTAAATCCTTACGTTTGCCGCTCGACTTCTCGATAATCTCCTTTGCCAGGTTGGCAGGAACCTCCTCGAAGTGCGAGAACTCCATCGACGACGTTGCACGACCCGACGAAATGGTACGCAGCACCGTTACATAGCCGAACATCTCCGACAGTGGCACCTTGGCCTTAACCACACGTGCCGTTCCTTTGGACTCCATGCCCTGAATCTGTCCGCGACGCTTGTTAAGGTCGCCGATAATATCACCCATATTCTCTTCGGGAGTAACGACCTCGACCGACATCACAGGCTCCATAATAACCGAACCGGCTTTGGGCGCTGCCTGACGGAAACCGTTGCGGGCGCAAATCTCGAATGAGAGTTGGTCGGAGTCCACAGGGTGGAACGAACCGTCCTTGAGGGTAACCTTCATTGCATCTATCGAGTAACCTGCAAGAGCGCCGTTGGCCATAGCCGACTCGAAGCCCTTCTGTACCGCAGGTATAAACTCTTTGGGAATGTTACCGCCCTTAACCTCATCAACGAATGTAAGACCGACCTTACCCTCCTCTGCGGGACCGATTTCGAAGATGATATCTGCGAACTTACCGCGACCGCCGGTCTGCTTCTTGAATACCTCACGGTGCTGAACCGTTGTGGTAAGAGCCTCCTTGTAATTAACCTGGGGCGCACCCTGGTTAATCTCCACGCCGAACTCACGGCGCAGACGGTCTACGATAATATCGAGGTGAAGCTCACCCATACCGCTGATGATGGTCTGACCCGTCTCCTCGTCGGTGCGAACCGTAAAGGTGGGGTCCTCCTCTGCCAGCTTGGCCAGCGCGATGCCGAGCTTATCCAAATCCTTTTGGGTTTTAGGCTCGACGGCAAGACCAATCACAGGTTCGGGGAATGTCATCTGCTCGAGTATGATGGGAGCATTCTCGGCGCAAAGCGTATCGCCGGTGTGAATCTCCTTGAAACCTACGGCAGCACATATATCTCCTGCACCTACGCTCTCCAGAGGATTCTGCTTATTGGCGTGCATCTGGTAGATACGGCTTATACGCTCGCGCTTGTTGCTGCGGCTGTTAAGCACATACGAACCTGCATCGAGTTTACCCGAATATACGCGCACGAATGCCAGACGACCTACAAACGGGTCGGTAGCAATCTTGAATGCCAGACCGCAGAACGGGTCATCTTCCGATGCGCGGCGAACCTCGACCTCATCGGTCTTGGGATTGACACCCTCGACTGCGGGTACATCCATAGGCGAAGGAAGGAATGCTATCACATAGTCAAGCAACTTCTGCACACCCTTGTTGTGGAACGACGAACCGCACATCATAGGCACCAATGTCATATTGATGGTTGCCGTGCGGATAGCGGCGATAAGTTCCTCGGGAGTAATCGAATCGGGGTCCTCGAAGAACTTCTCCATAAGAGCGTCGTCGGTAGCGGCAACCTCCTCGATGAGTTTTGCACGCCACTCGGCAGCCTCGGCCTTCATATTCTCGGGAATCTCGCGCAGCTCGAAGTTGTCGCGAACCGTCTTGTCGTCGAAGTAGTAAATCGCATTATTATATATAAGGTCTATCAGTCCCTCGAACTTATCCTCGGAACCGATAGGAAGAACGACGGGAAGAGCCGTCGCACCGAAATGCTCCTTAATCTGGCTGCACACCGCAAAGAAGTCTGCACCCGTGCGGTCCATCTTGTTGACGTAACCTATACGCGGTACATTGTA
>JAFLRT010000086.1 GCA_022511295.1 Alistipes sp.
GTCCCGGGTTAAGATTACCCTCATCCCAGGGGTCAGTATCAACACCGCCGTCTTTATCGCTCGAGCCATGTCCCGGGTTGAGGTTACCCTCATCCCAAGGGTCGGTATCGACGCCACCGTCCTTGTCGCCCGAACCATTGCCCGGGTTTAGATTACCCTCATCCCAGGGGTCGGTATCAACACCGCCGTCCTTGTCGTCCGAACCGTGTCCGGGATTTAGGTTGCCCTCGTCCCAGGGGTCGGTATCAACGCCGCCGTCCTTATCGTCCGAGCCATGTCCTGGATTGAGATTACCCTCGTCCCAGGGGTCTACGTCGAGTTTGGCGTTAATCTCTCCCGTCGTATCTACATTATCAATGCAGTAGCGGTATATATGGTTGCGCAGCAGGTAGTTAAGCGTCCCGGGCTTTAGCGGGTTATCCAATGCGATTACAAACTGCTTGGTAAAGTCATAATTGCCGCGACTCCAATCCACATCAATGGTAAGCGACGGACGGTCAGTCCGTAAATCCATCTCGGGAACGTATGCACGAAGCACATTCCCGACACGGAAGAAGTGCAAATCCGCTCCGCTCTGCTTCACATCTGCCGGCAGAGTCGGTGTCGAAACCTGACTCTCGAGTATATTCCAATGCGGATTGGCCGTAATATCGGGGATAAAACGTCCGGTAGTATTGAACGCCGAGAGAGATACATGCGCTATATCGACCCTCTCCTCAATCTCGTCGCCCAACAGGACTTCAATCTTTGAGAGTGCGCGCAGCATCTTAATCTCACCCATATCGAGTACCTTGATTTTGACGCTCTTACCGTCGATATATCGGCTCTCGGGCGACTCTGTGGCTGCCTCCAAAGAGGTCATTGCCGATACGCCGAACATAGGTATGCCCTGCGCCTTTGCAATATCGGGCGCCCAACTGATAAGAGAGTCCGGTTTTGAGGCCTCGGCCGTGCGCATCGTGAAGATATTATGCGTCTTGTCCGTATAGAGATTGTGCAGGGTGGTCTTCTCGTCGGAGGGATATTGCGTCGTCTCGTCGAAATGTGTCCAGTTTGCGAGTACAAGCACCTGTATATCGCCTGCCACAATCTCGAGCGGTCCCGAGAGTGCTACCGTATACTTGTCTTTGGAGTTCGCAGCGCTGATTTTACGCTCTGTCGGTACGAAATCCTGAATATACCTGCCTTCGCCGTCGTAGACAATGATTTTATAGTCATCGAGGTCGAGATAGTTTTCAGGGTCGAGAGCCGCTTCGAGGTCGTGGTCGTCGCTGCGCGTAGCATAGGTACCCGACATCTGCGACGTTACCTGCAACGTAAGCATGACGGGCTTGTCCTGCGTATCGACATGCGGCATATCCATATAGTCGTCAAAGACGCAGGACTGCAACAGCAATACAACCAGCGCTGTCAGAATACTTATATATCGTCTTCCCTGAATCATTAAAGGTTACATATTAAAAGAGAAATCTCTTATATGCCATGAGTTTATCCATATACCGCCGTTCATATACCACCCCGCATCGTCCATAAAGAAGATAAGGTTGTATTCGTCCTGACGGTCGAGATACTCCTGGTCATCCATATCGAGACGAGCCTCGCCCTTGGCGATAAGCAGCAGGTCTATCAACGGTATTCGGAGTACTGGCGCTTTTACTTCGGGATGCGTTACCGTGAGGTAGGGTTTGCCATGACCCTCCTTTACAAGTCTTGCGACATCCAGTTCGGCTACCAATGAACTGTATGCCTCATACTCGCCATCATCCTGGTCGGGCATTTTTACCACCGTCGAGCGCTTGGAGAACTCGCGGTAGGTTGTAGTATCGGCCTCCATAAGCGAGTTGTCCCAGTTCATTATACTGTTGTCGTCGGTTATGGTAAAGTCGTAGTCGTGGGGCAGAAGTTCCTTACCCTTGATGTGGTGGAGTATCACACGAACCGTGTTGGTATTCTTGGTAAGGTACATTGTGCCGACAATCGCCTCGCCCTCCTGGTCTGCCGGCAACTCCACGTCGTCCAGTCTGGCGTGCCACAGCGGATGGAGATTCTTGCGGCACTCTTTATCGCTGCCGGCGCGTGTGCCGTGCGCGAGAGTGCATACAAGGTCATCTTTTATCTTCGGATTGTCGCTCTCGGCGAGTGAAAAGTCCTCATTGCCGTCGAGTCCGCACCACGCTACAAAGTCATAGGTGCCTGCGGGGAGGTCTACCTCCATTGCATAGTTCTCGTCTGCAAGTATTTCGCTCGATTCGGTAAAAACTCTTACACACTCGCCCTCCTGGTTGAACGCGAAGAGCGATACCGACTTCACATTTGTCGGAAAGGCATCCGCGTTGAGCATATTCATCGTAAAGCGGAACTTTATCTTGTAGACAGTGGGGCAGTATCCCTCGCCGTCCATAAAACGCTCGCATGACGAGCCTGATATGGCGACAAAGAGAGCCAGCACCATTGCCAATGCATGCCGCAGACCTCGTGTGTCAAGAAATTTTGTCATATATAACTATTTTCATTTCAAGGCTTACCGGTCTGCCTGCCATAGAGCAGGCAGACCAATAACGATTCGGTATTTTATTTCAAATCGAAGTGGAATTCAACCACGTGCCATGAGAGAATCTCGAGTTTTGCGTGGAAGTAATAGAGTTTCTCCTCCTCGGGGTCGGGTATGAGAACACCATCGCCCGGGTTGCCATGACCGAGACCCGTAATATTGTCTACAGTCAGACGGTAGATATGGTTGCGGACAACGCCCAACTCACCCGTTTTGTTGATTACATTGCCATCGTCGTCCATTGCCAGCGTACCGGTGTAAGCGTTGTCGGGGTAACTTGCACTTGCGATATAGTGGAGGACAGGCACATGGAAATATGCCTTTGCGGAGTCGTATTTGAATGCCGAACCTACATTTTTCTGAAGCGCGACATTAACAGCATTGAGATTAGCCTCTGTTACCTGCGTATACACGTATTTAGCGGCTTCATAGCCATCTTCGCCCTTATTGCCCTTTTCGGGTACATAGGTACGCATGTAGTAGTTTTCGCCGGCTTCTGCGAGTTGGATAGTCCAGGCGTTTGACGACTCGGCTTCCTTACCGTCAGCATAGTAGAATTTATGCGTGTTGCTCAAGGTGAAGTTTTCCTTGCCATCAAGATTAACCTGCGTGTAGACATATGGGTCTTCACCCGTACCTGCACCTGTGCGGGTATATATTACGGTCTGCTCTTTGAGCAGGGTGGTGAAAAGTTCGTTGTCGCCATTCTCGTTCTGCTCGAGATAGAGTTGTGTTGTGGCTGCAATCTTGCGGAGGTAGAAGCCCGCGCCGTTAAAGTCGAGTTCTTCCTCTGTCTCCACTCCGTCTACAACCTTTACAGCCTTGTAACCGCCGTCCAAAATAAGGCTTGTCGGCACTGCATAAGGGTTCTCGGCGGTATTGAAGTCAGCCGCATTGAATGTATGCTCAAAGGTGTATAACGTGGAGAACTTCTCGGCACCTGCTGCAATCTCGGTCGTAGCACCGTCGTGTGCAAGATAGGTAAGTGATGCACCATTGGTATTGAAACCGCTCTCCGGATATTTATAAGTTGTATATCGAGGAGTCTCGGCCCAGAATGTACGGTGTCTCTGATAACCTACCCAGTCGCCGAAACCGTCGGGGTATGTAGTTAAGGCGTAATCAGCCAGTTTACCG
>JAFLRT010000087.1 GCA_022511295.1 Alistipes sp.
TGCGGTGGTCGAGTGAACGGTCGTCATAAGACCGTCGGTGATACCGAAATTCTCGTGGAGAACCTTTGCTACGGGAGCAAGGCAGTTGGTGGTGCAGGATGCATTCGATACAATCTTCTGACCTGCGTATGTGTCGGTATTCACACCGCATACGAACATAGGCGTAGCGTCCTTCGAAGGAGCCGACATAACTACATACTTGGCACCTGCTGCAAGGTGAGCCTGAGCCTTCTCCTCGGTGAGGAACAGACCTGTCGATTCAACGACATACTCTGCCTCGACCTCGTTCCACTTGAGGTTTGCAGGGTCTTTCTCTGCGGTAACGCGGATAGCATTGCCGTTTACGATAAGCAGATTCTTCTCGGTGTCGAAATCTATGGTACCCTGGAACTGGCCGTGCATCGTGTCATACTTAAGCATATATGCCAGATAGTCCACGGGGCAAAGGTCGTTGATGCCCACGATTTCATACTTGTCGGTCTGTGTGCAGGCCGCGCGGAATACCATACGGCCGATACGTCCGAAACCGTTGATACCAATTTTGATTTGTGCCATAATTTTTCTTTTATTTTGGTTTATGAATAATATCCTTTACCGGAATCTCTATTTGCGTTGCAAAAGTAAGCACTTTGTGCAGATTAAGCAAATAATCGACCGAAATTTTTAGTCGTGCGCGGGTGTTTGTAAAAATATTTGCGTAAATTTGTGTCGTCGGGCAACCGACGCTGCATATTTTAGTGAAAGTGTTTCGCGACCCTTCTTACGAAATCTGGTAAATTTCATTGTCCGAAGGAAGCATTACACTCATTTGCCTGTATTGGTTTTTGTGCGGCAGCGCTGCTGCTGTTGCATGCCAATACTTGTGTGGGGGTGTTTATTGTTTATTCGGACATGGGCTACCAGGGCCTCGTAAGAGATAGACGATTTCGACTCCACACTTTCTTTTATACTAACCCGTCGCAGAGGAGTCGGAGCGACACACAAAAGTAATGTTAACCTTATGAAAAGAATCGTTTCAATTTTGGCGGCAATCACTTTGTGCGCAATGTATCCTGTGCAGAACGTACTGGCCGTGTCCGATGAGAGCGGCAATTCATCCGTGTCCGACGGCGACAGAGCAAAAGAGTCGGTCAAGAGTATTCTGACTGCCACGCCTCAGTATCCCGAACATACGAAGTTCGGTTTGAGTCACTTCGTTCGCGGCAGTATAGGTTTTGCGATGCACACGGGCACCAACAACGGCAATAGTGCAGCCCGTTTTTCGTTCAATGCCGGATATGGCATTTCAAAGAACTTTACCGCCAATCTGGGCGTCGAGGGCAACCTCAACATCTCGATGAAGGGTTATAAAGGGGTGCAGAAGTTCGACATACTGTCGAGTCACGCCGTAGTTAAGTTTGTGGGTACCTCGTGGAATGTCGAGTTGGCCGCACTTGCGCGTTACGGCAACCGTTTCAGCGTCGGTCTGGGGCCCTATCTGGGCATCGGTCTGGGTGGCAAGTATGTTATTACGGCGACCGTGTCGGAGACCACCAAAACAGCCCACGACTATTTTGGCAAGACCAGCGGTGCCCGCCGCTGCGATTTCGGACTTGTCTACGATTTGCGCTATTCGTTCAGCCGGTACATGTTAGGTTTCCAGATGATGAACGGCCTTATTCCCGTAGGCAAAGTGGGTGACAATAAGAACTTCGGCGGATGGTTCTATGTGGGCTACCGTTTCTGATATATTATAGTGAGACATCCAACACCGCACAGACGTGAATATGTAAAAATGCAAAGAACGCTGCAGCCACGATTTACTGCAGCGTTCTTTTTTACGGCTGTTGCGACATCTATTTTTCGGCCTGCACCTTTGCCCGCTTTGCCATTGCCGAGGCGAAGACGAAATCGTTCAGTTCGCGGTTGTCCGACTGAAGGATATTGTCCTTGGAGCCTTCCCACCACTTATGACCCTCGTGGATGTAGACTATCTTTTCGCCTATCTCCATCACCGAGTTCATATCGTGAGTGTTGATTATGGTCGTTATATTGTACTCCTTCGTGATATCGTGTATCAGATTGTCAATCACGACCGAGGTCTGAGGGTCGAGACCCGAATTAGGCTCGTCGCAGAACAGATACTTCGGGTTCATGACAATAGCGCGCGCTATCGCCACACGCTTTATCATACCGCCGCTCAACTCCGAAGGATAGAGTTTGTCGGCACCGTCGAGACGCACCCTGTCCAAACAGAAGTGAACGCGGTCGAGTTTCTCACTCTCGCTCTGCTTTGTAAAGAGGTCCAACGGCAACTTTACATTCTCCACGACCGTCGATGAGTCCAAAAGCGCACCTCCCTGAAATATCATTCCTATATCGCGGCGTATGGTCTTGCGCTGTTCGAAACCCAATGACGTATAGCATATATCGTCGTAGAAAATCTCACCCGTATCGGGAGTATGCAGACCTACAAGAGTTTTGAGCAGCACCGTTTTTCCCGAGCCGCTGCGGCCTATAATAAGATTGGTCTTGCCCGTTTCGAACTCCACCGATATATCTTCGAGGACCGTGCGGCCTTCGAATGACTTGTATATGTTTTGGCACTTAATCACGTCAGCAGCAGTTGTGTAAGTATAAGGTTGAATATCATTATCACTATTGAACTAACGACAACAGCGCGTGTCGAGGCCTTGCCAACCTCAAGCGAGTTGCCTTTGGCATAGTAGCCGCAGAATGCCGATACAGAAGTTATTATGTATGCGAACACGGCAATCTTTATAAGCGAGTAGGCCACTGACCACACCCTGAAATCATAGAGCAGTCCCTCAATATAGTCTGCCGGAATCATTATACCCGTAAGGGCGGCTATGGCATATCCGCCTATAGTTCCTATCATGATACTCAACAGTGTAAGGAAGGGGAAGAAGAACACCGTCGCGATGATTTTGGGCAGAATCAGATACGACGCCGAGTTGATACCCATAATCTCCAGGGCATCAATCTGTTCGGTGATACGCATGGTACCTATTTCGGAGGCGATGTTGGAGCCGACCTTTCCGGCAAGAATCAGCGCGACGACCGTAGACGAGAACTCAAGCGTCATCGTCTCGCGCGTGGCGTAACCTATAAGATATTGCGGTATGAATGGCGACTCGAGACTTATGGACATCTGGAGCGTTATGGCAGCACCTATGAAGACCGAGATAATGGTCGTAAGACCTATGGAGTCGAATCCCAACGCCTCCATTTCGTACATCACGCGGCGACGGTAGATGGAGACCTTTTCGGGACGCGAAAAGACCTTGCCCATCAATATAAAGTAGCGGCCTATGAGTTCAAATATCTTCAGCACGGATATATTGTTTTTATTGTCGTTTACTTATCTGTTGCTTGTCTTGCCCGTATATCGCTTGCATATTGCCAACCGATTGCTTCTCTGTTGATTATATATTACTTCTCCTCCTCGAAATCGACATATTCGCCCACATCGTTCTTGACCTTTTTTCGCGGAGCCTCCTGCGTGCGATGCACCTTCACTTCGCCCTCGGGTGAGGGTTCGCCGTCGTAGTCATAGAAGCGCTGCGCCTCCTCGAATGAACGCTCCACCCTGCGGCGCAGACGGTGTATGCGCCACGAGATACAAAGCACGGC
>JAFLRT010000088.1 GCA_022511295.1 Alistipes sp.
ATGTGCCTATATCTATATCTTATAAACGCTCGCGCTCGCAGCCAAAGTCCTTATACAAGCCTTATATAAACCGCCTGCTCGTAACCAAAGCCCTATACAAACCTCATACAAAACGACTGCTCATAACCAAAGCCCTATACAAGCCTCATACAGAACGCCTGCAACACAGCACAAGGTCATTATATATAACCCCTCTTGTATGCCCTCTTGTATGCCCCCTATTTTATCGCCTCGCGGAGACGCTCCGTGAAACGAGAGGAGATAGTACGCTCCGTAGAGAGAACCATATTCTTGATTGCCAGAGGTGTAGACTTGCCATGACCGATTGTTACAGGTGCATTGATACCCAATACCGGCGTACCGCCTACATTCTCGTAATTCATCGACAACCAGAACTTGTTCTCGACGCCCAAACGCATATTTATCTGATAGAGACCCTCCACCATCTTCAGTATGGTGTTGCCAACGAAGCCGTCGCATACCACTACATCGGCCACCTTGCCCGAGAAGATATGCGAACCCTCGACATTGCCGACAAAGTTCAGATGACCCGTCTCGCCCTCAATCTTCAGCAGGTCGTAGGTCGCCTTGGCCTGTGCATTGCCCTTGGTCTCCTCCTCGCCGATATTGAGCAGCGCCACACGAGGATTCTCTATACCGCATACCGATTCGGCAAAGAGCGAACCTATAATACCGTACTGGCACAGCACTTCAGGCTTGCAATCCACGTTAAGTCCCACATCGAGAAGCACCACAGGCGCTCCTTTGGCATTGGGTACGACAGTGGTAATCGTGGGACGTATAACGCCCTCGATAGGTTTCACGGCATACATCGAACCCACCATCATGGCACCCGTGCTGCCGGCACTCGCAAAGCCGTCGATAAGACCTTTGGCAAGGTATCCGAAGCCGACGGTTATGCTCGAGTCGCTCTTCTGCTGGAATGCGGTTACGGGATGGTCGCCCATCTCTATCACCTGCGAGGTATGTACTATATCTATCTTATCGCTCGTACAGTTCTCTGCTGCAAGGAGTTCGCGTATACGTCCCTCATCGCCGAAGAGTACTATGCGGCTCTGTTCACCTAATTCATCGAGGGCCATTACAGCACCCTTTACAGCCGCCTCAGGAGCAAAGTCGCCTCCCATAGCATCTAACCCTATTTTCAACATACTTTACAATGTTAAGTTTGGTTACGGATGCAAATATAATAAAAATCGGGAAATAATCACTATATTTATAAGGTGTATTGACTGCAAATTGACTCCGCCCCGCAACCGCAGGTTTATACCTCAACACCCGTACCTGCCCGTACACAAAAAAAGACACCGCCTTGAGCAGTGTCTTTATCGTTTATCGCTGTATGAAAACTATTCAGCAACCTTCTTTTCGATTGCGAGTTTTCCGCGATAGAAACCGCACTCGGGGCATACACGGTGATACAAAACCGATGCTCCGCAGTTGGAACATACCACTACGGTTGGAACGACTGCTTTGTAGTGGGTTCTTCTCTTGTCGCGTCTCGTTGAGGAGACTTTGTGTTTAGGATGTGCCATATTTTTCCGTTTTTTAGTTTTTACTTATATCACATTTTCCTATTCAAATCCTATATGCGCAATCATCTCGGGGTCGCACCCGCCTTCGGGATGCACACGGCTCAAAGGCAGCGCCAACACGATGCTCTCGTATATGTAATGCCCCAAATCCGCCTCCTCATCCGCAGGCGAGAGCCACAGTGTCTCACCGTCGTAATCCGTCTCGCCGTCGCGAATGACGATGCTCAACTCGCCGTCGTACTCCACCTCCTGGCGATACTCCTCGAGGCAGCGGTCGCACGGCACCAACACATATCCTTCAATATGCACGGTGAGATTCGCAGCACTCGAAACGCGCTCCATCTCTACCCTGACATCGCACTCGCCCTCCTTTATCTCGGAACACTCCTCGGCCGCAAAAAGTTCGCTGCCGACCTTGAATGTAAATTCGTACCGACCGTTTTTAAGCCCTTTTACGGGTACAGCATATCTTTTTGCCGCTTCCATTTTGCGCATTTAGTCTGCAAATGTAGTATAAATTCGTAAATTGTGCAAAGTTTTTCGCGAAATTAAAATATTTGTCTGCCCGCCGTGCCGCCCGCACCGCTGAAAAGTGAGAGCCTTAATGGCAGCCGTTGCATATTTCTTGCAAAGAAATAGTTATCTTTGCACACGACAAAGATATAAGCGATGGAGATAAAAGAGGATTATCTTATTGAGGTGTCGAGCGACTTCGAAGAGTACTGGCGCTACAATATATACATCGAGTGCGGCTGCTTCGATGCCGACGATACGCGCTGCGGCTTCACATCGACGGAGGATGTAATCTCTCCCGTAGGAGCCGGTATGCGTACAAAACCCGACAACTACAAATCGCCGCGTGTCGTAAGCCTCGAGGCAGAGTCGTGCGACCACCTGCTCATGCGTCTCTACATCGTGCCGCATCTGCTGCCCGAAGACAATATCATATCGCACTCGGAGCCTTTCGATGTAGATATAACCGTTACGCGCGGAGGAAGACGTCTCCTCGACCGCACACTGAAAATAAACCGTTGGGCGGGCATCTCGCTCCCAATATTTGTAAAGGGGTAGAAACGCCGGACAGCACGTTGCAGGCTCCAAACAAGCGGCGCAGCCTGCGGAGCAAGCGCGGTATCTTCGTTGCTCACGCTATATTATGCCGCCGCACCCCTGCCCTCACCCACGTGGCGCAGCGGCACCTATGCGAGGTGCATTTTTTAATTTCGGCAGGTACGGAGACCCGCCTGTTTCACGCCTCAGACACCCGGCGACTCGTACTCCTCGTCGTCGTTTCCAATCTCAACCTCCTCAGGGCTGGCAGCAAAACCGCTCTCGATTGCCACCTCAAGCATCACCGCATCGGGTTTGATGTATTGCATCCCGTCTGTCGAAAAAAAGTCATTTGTTCTCATATTCCTAACCTGTATATATATTTGTATAGCGGCACTCCGTATTGCCTGCGGAGCGCCATACACCCGTCAGCATTGCAATACCGGTGCCGAGAGAGCAGAATGATGAGACTTTTTTTTGTATTTGCGGTTGTCTATTTGCATCGCTATGCGATGCGCGCCCAATCGAACAAGCGGGCAACAACAACACAACTTATATAAAATAAAAAGGTTCGACTCCATACGGAATCGAACCTTTCGGGTTTATCGACTTAAAAGATTTACTTGTTGTAAGCCTTCATAACCGAGATAAGGTCGAGAACCTTGTTCGAGTAACCCCACTCGTTGTCGTACCATGCAACGACCTTTACGAAAGTATCGGTAAGTGCGATACCTGCGGCCTTGTCGAAGATAGATGTGCGCGGGTCGCCAAGGAAGTCCGACGAAACGACAGCCTCTTCGGTATATCCGAGTACGCCTTTGAGCGAACCTTCCGAAGCCTTCTTCATAGCCTCGCAAATCTCCTCATACTTGGCAGGCTTTGCAAGATTTACCGTCAGGTCTACAACCGATACATCGAGAGTAGGAACGCGCATCGACATACCCGTCAGTTTGCCGTTAAGTT
>JAFLRT010000089.1 GCA_022511295.1 Alistipes sp.
ACAATTTCAGGGAAAACCTGCGGCAGCAGTTACGAGCAACCGACGGGCAGGCAGCCTGCCTACGCTCGAGCAGTTCAGCCGTTATTTCATACACGGAGGTATGCCCGTTGTCCCCTCCCAATACTGGCCTATGGTGTTCGGCGGAAGCCCCGACGAAGTTCGGCAGGATGCAGAGGGTTTGCAGATTATGCGGACGCTCGGTCGCAATATGGCGTGGATGCTGCGCTGTCAGGACGCCGGAGTACAAATGAACGAACACTATCCCGAACGTGAGCAACGAGTATCGACCAATTTCATAAGGTGATGAGATGTTAAGGAAAATAAGAATAGCACTGGCGACGCTCTTTTTCGTCGCGGCAACGCTTCTGTTCTTGGATTTTACGGGAACGGTGCATTTATGGTTCGGATGGGTGGCGAAAGTACAATTCCTGCCGGCATTGCTGGCTATGAATTTAGGGGTTGTGGTTGTACTGATTGTGCTTTCGCTCCTGTTCGGGCGTATCTACTGCTCTGTCATCTGCCCGCTGGGTGTGATGCAGGATATTTTCGGCTGGCTCGGAAAGAAGAGCAAAAAGAATCGCTATTCCTATTCTCCGGCAAAGACCACTCTGCGATTGATTGTACTGGCTGTTATGATCGTTTCCATTGCTGCCGGACTCGGCTCTTTGACGGCACTGCTTGCCCCGTACAGTTCTTACGGGCGCATAGCACAGAATCTTTTTGCACCGCTGTGGCAATGGGGAAACAACGCTCTTGCCTATTTCGCTGAACGGGCCGACAGTTATGCGTTCTACACGACAGATGTATGGATAAAGGGTACAGCGACATTTGTCATTGCGGCAGTTACGTTCGTCGTTCTGGGCGTACTGGCGTGGCGCAACGGTCGTACATACTGCAACACGATATGCCCCGTGGGGACGGTATTGGGTTTCTTGTCCAAATACTCGTTGTTTCGTCCGGTAATCGACACGTCGAAATGCAACGGCTGCGGTCTCTGCGCACGCAACTGCAAGGCAGCCTGCATCGACAGCAAGCAGCACGCAATAGACTATTCGAGATGCGTGGCGTGTATGGATTGTATCGGCAAATGCCATAAAAACGCCATATCATACACGCTGAATCGACCGGCAAAGCAGGCATCTGTGGCGACAGAATCCGTTACAGATGAGAAAAATGTGGAAGATCTTTCCCGTAGAAAATTTTTGTCGCTCACGGCTCTGCTTGCCGCCACATCGATTGTCCGGGCGCAGGAGAAACAAGTGGACGGCGGTTTGGCGGTAATTGCCGACAAAAAGATTCCGAATCGTGCGACACGCATAGTTCCTCCCGGCGCACAAAGTCTGCGCAATATGGAGAGACATTGTACGGGCTGTCAGCTTTGCGTATCGGTTTGTCCCAATCAGGTTTTGAGACCCTCCGGCAGTCTGGCGACACTGATGCAGCCCGAAAGTTCCTACGAACGCGGATATTGCCGTCCCGAATGCACAAAGTGCTCGGAGGTCTGTCCGACAGGTGCTATCCGCAGAATAGATACGGCAGAAAAGTCGGCTATACAAATAGGACGTGCTGTGTGGATTAAAGAGAATTGCATCCCGCTGACCGATGGCGTTGCCTGCGGTAATTGCGCCCGCCATTGCCCTGTCGGTGCGATACAGATGATACCGTCCGACCCGCAGCAGAACGATTCGCCTGCAATTCCGAGTGTGAATACCGAACGCTGTATCGGGTGCGGTGCTTGCGAGAATCTATGTCCGTCCCGTCCGTTCAGTGCCATCTATGTAGAGGGACACGAACGCCACAGAATTATCTAACACATACGAGAGATGCAGAAGAAAAAAGAAAATATAAATCGTCGTGAGTTTTTGAAACGGCTGGGAACGGGCGCAGTTGTTTCGTCGGCAGTGCTGGCGGGCTGCGATTCGCGCAACAATCCTCTGACCGGCAACCGTATGGCTGCGGGCGAAATCCCGACAGACAAGATGACCTATCGCACCAATCCCAAAAACGGCGACAAAGTTTCGCTGTTGGGATACGGCTGTATGCGCTGGCCGATGATTCCCAATCCGAACGGCGACGGAGAAATCATAGACCAAGATACCGTCAATGCCCTTGTCGATTATGCTCTTGCACACGGTGTAAATTATTTCGACACTGCACCGCCATATGTACGAGGACTGTCGGAAACGGCAACGGGTATTGCATTGAGCCGTCATCCGCGCAACAGTTATTACATCGCTACGAAGATGTCCAACCACCATCTCGCTCGTCAGGGAATGAGCGGACGGGTGCTTTATGATGCTTCGGTTGCAATGTACCGCAATTCGATGGACAAACTCAAAACCGATTATCTTGATTATTATCTGATGCACAATGTCGGAGGCGAAAGCGGAATGCCGTTTCTTATGCAACGCTTCTTTGACTGCGGGCTTATCGACTTTCTGCTCAAAGAGCGTGAGGCGGGCAGAATACGCAATCTCGGTTTTTCTTATCACGGCGATGTCAAAGTGTTCGATTATCTTTTGTCGTTGCACGAAGAGATACATTGGGATTTTGTGCAGATACAGTTGAACTATGTCGATTATCGCCACGCTTCGGGAATGAATTTCAATGCTGAGTATCTCTATGCCGAACTTGAAAAACGCAACATCCCGGCAGTAGTTATGGAACCTCTGCTCGGCAGCCGCCTTGCTTCGCTTACTGATCATCTCAACAGCAAATTGAAATCCCATAGTCCCGAAGAGAGCGTCGCGTCGTGGGCATTCCGATTTTCGGGTTCGTTCCCGGGTGTTCTTACCGTGTTGAGCGGAATGACCTATATGGAGCACCTGCAAGACAATATCCGCACCTATTCTCCGTTGCGACCGCTGTCGGAAGAGGAGTTCGCAATGCTCGAAGAGACGGCTGTCGAAATGATAAGTTATCCGTCTGTTCCCTGCAACACCTGCGATTACTGTATGCCTTGCCCATACGGGATTAACATTCCGGCGATATTCTCACACTATAACAAGTGCATCAATGAGGGGCATCTGCCGGCATCATCGAGAAGTGCAAACTATGTCAAGGCACGGCGGGCGTTTTTGATTGGATATGACCGCAGTGTACCTCGTCTGCGGCAGGCGAATCATTGTATAGGTTGCGGACAGTGTCAGCCGCATTGCCCGCAAAGTATAAATATCCCCAAAGAACTGCATCGTATAGATGCCTTTGTCGAACAGCTGAAACAGGGTCTGGAATTTTAATCCGCACACCATTATGAAACGATGTATCTTATTTGCCCTGATGCCGTTGCTGCTGTTCGCGTGCCAAGCAGACCATAGCGATATG
>JAFLRT010000009.1 GCA_022511295.1 Alistipes sp.
ATTGTCTTTTTTATTAAAAAATGCGGTATACGTATCTTTTTTGAATCCCGATTATCGTCAAGGCTCCGATACGATGCCGCAATACACAAAACCGAAGGCTTGTGCAAAGCCCCCTGAAACATTCGTACTCTATTGTATATCAGTTAGTTTTGAATGCGGAAATATACCGGTATCGTGTATCTCACACGCACCGCCTTGTTACGCTGTTTGCCCGGCTTCCACTTGGGCGACATCTTCAGCACGCGGATAGTCTCGTCGGTGAGTGAACTGTCGGGAGACTGAAGCACCACTAAATTGGAGAGCGAACCATCAATTTCAACCACGAATGATATGGCTACACGACCCGAGATACCGTTCTCCTGCGCCACCTGCGGGTACTTAACATTGCTCTGAACCCAGTCGCAGAATGTATTGAGGTCGCCACCCTGGAACGAAGGCATCTGCTCTACCTTGATGAAAACACCCTCCTCATCGGGTTCATCGAGTTTCTTGTCCTGACGTATAATCTCGACAATCTCCTCATCGAGGATAACCTCATCTTTATAGATATCCTCAATTTTTCGCTCCTTGTTGGTGTTCGAGAATGCGCCAAACACTAACAGGAGGGCCAAAACCAGTTCCATTTATAGTTGTTTTAAGTTATTTGCTCCTTTGTCTGCTCGACCGTTCTCCAATACACCGCCACCCGATATGGAGTGAAATGAATATGGCAGAACATACATAGTTGCAAATATAATCATAAAATCAAATAACGATTGTTTTTTTATTAAAAAATACGGTCTGTATATCTTTTTTTGCATTTTAACCCTCAATTTGTAACTTTGTGAACCGGCACCGACACAATGCCGGCAAAATCGAAACACAACAGAGCCTGATGGAACCGAAAGCAAAACTATACGGATTGACCCTAACCGAATTGCAGGAGGTGTGCCGCTCCCTGGAGCTGCCGCGCTTCGCCGCAGGACAGATTGCCCGCTGGCTCTACAAACGCCATGTAACGGATATCGGCTCCATGACCGACCTGCCGGCGACGGCACGGGCTGCCCTCTCACAACGGTTCGATACGGGTCTGTCGGCACCGCTGCGCGAGAGCATCTCGACCGACGGAACGAAGAAATACCTCTTCCGCACGTCGCAGGGCGCCTACATCGAGTCGGCATATATCCCCGACGGCGACCGCGCCACGCTGTGCGTATCCTCGCAGGCCGGATGCCGTATGGGATGCCGTTTCTGTGCTACGGGACAGCAGGGGCTGCAACACTCATTGTCCGTAACCGACATCCTCAACCAAATCGTATCGCTGCCGGAGCGCGACAGACTTACGAACATCGTGTTTATGGGTATGGGCGAGCCGCTTGACAATATGGATGCGCTTCTGCCGGCATTGGAGATACTCACCTCAGAGTGGGGATTCGCCCTCTCGCCTACGCGCATAACGGTATCGACGGCAGGCGTGGCAAAGAACCTTCAACACCTGCTCGATGCGACGCGCGTACACGTAGCCGTAAGTCTGCACAACCCGTTCCACGACGAGAGGGCGCAGATTATGCCCATAGAGAGTGCCTATCCGATAGAGGATGTTGTGAAGATACTGCGGGGCGGCGATTTCACTCATCAGCGGCGCATATCATTCGAATATATCGTTATGAGCGGTCTGAACGACACACCGCGACATATAAAGGGTCTGACACGTCTTCTCAACGGATTGAGGTGCCGCATAAACCTTATACGTTTTCACCGCATAGAGGGTTCGCCCTACTTCTCACCGCCGGCGGCAGCTATGGAGCATTTCCGCGACGCCCTTAATGCCAAGGGTATAACCACCACCATACGCGCCTCGCGAGGAGAGGATATCGAAGCGGCCTGCGGACTACTCTCGACAAAGGAGATAAATCAAACAAGCAAAAAATAAAAGCACCTCTGCGAGGTGCAACGCCGCCTAAACCGACGCCCGAAGCGAGGGCATAGTCCGCAAGCGGCCTCTGCCGAGCAAGTAGGAGGGAAACTAAAGGTTAAGGGGTCGGGGCGGCGCAAAATTGTAGTAAATAAAACGCTACCCTATTTAACCCCCAGACCGAATGTTCTCTCGACGATACCGCTGCGCACAACATCCTCCGCTCTGCCGCATACAAGGTGCGGCGTATCTATCAGCGCGATGCTGTCGCAATGCCCGAGCGCCATATCGAGGTCGTGCGTCGAGAATAGTATCGTCTTGCCCTCCTCGCGTGCCAGTCTGCGCAGCAGGCGGTGCATCTCATATCTTGCAGGCAGGTCAAGGAAGGCACAAGGCTCATCGAGAAGTATCACAGGCGTCTGCTGTGCCACAGCACGCGCTATCATTATACGCTGGCACTCGCCGTCGGACATTCTGTCCATACTCTTATCGGCAAACGCCGACACTCCCGTAAGTTCCATAGCCCGCTCGACGCTCTCTCTATCCTCCGTGCGCAGACGTCCCGACCAGTCGGTATATGGCGCCCGCCCGAGAGCCACTACCTGACGGCAGGCGAGGTTCGCAACCCTCACACGCTCCGTGGTAACCATACTGACCATACGCGCCCTCTCGCCGGAGCCGAGGTCCCGTATATCTCTGCCGCCTATCGTTATATATCCGTCAGCAGGTTTGCCGAGCGACGCTATGGCGCGCAACAGGGTACTCTTACCCGAGCCGTTACGTCCAAGCAGAGCCGTGAAACTGCCTGCGGGGAAGGTCGCCGAGATCCTCTCCAGCAACGTGCGGCTGCCATAACCAAGCGTTATATCGTGCAGTTCAATCATACGGTGATACTTTTATTGCGCACCACGACCCACACCACAACAGGTATTCCCATAAGCGCCGACACGGTATTAACCGGCAGGGCGAACATTTTTGAGAGTATATCGCAGAACAGCAGCATAACCATACCCGTAAGCATCGACGCCGGCAGCACAACCCTATGGTCGGCATCGGCAAAGAGCGCACGCGCGATATGCGGTGCCGCGAGACCGATAAACCCTATCGGGCCGCAGAAACCGGTAACGGTACCTGCGAGAATCGTCGTCGAGAGGAGTATGAATCCGCGTGTACGGGCGACGTTAAGTCCCATTGTACGGGCATAGTTCTCGCCCAGCATAAGCATATTGAGCGGCTTGACAAGCAGCAGCGACAACGCTATGCCGGCACCTATGACGGGAGCCACTATCCGCAGACGCGACGGCGTAACATCTCCCAAAGAACCCATCGTCCACACTACGAATGACTTGAGCGCCGTCTCGCTGCTCATATACTGCATTATCTCCACCACAGCACCCGCAGCCGAGCCAATCATCATACCGAGGATAAGAATAACCATAATATCCTTTATACGGCGGCTGAGAGCCATGACCGCCGCCATAACTGCCGCTGCACCCACGCACGCCGCACCTGCCGTTCCCAAAGCCTTCACCGACGGCGGCAGCATACCGCCCAGGAGCGGCAACCCCAACAGGAACAGAGCCACACCGAGCGACGCTCCGGAACTTATTCCCAGCACATACGGTCCGGCAAGCGGGTTACGGAACAGCGTCTGCATCTGCACACCGGCAGCAGCCAGAGCAGCCCCTGCGAGCAGTGCCGTCAGAGCCTTCGGAAGACGCATTTTAAGTATTATGGAGCGGGATATATCATCGCCGCCGCCCGTCAGCACATCCAGCAGCGTCGCGAAAGGTATGAACTGCGACCCTACTGCAATATCCACAGCGAAGAGCAGCACCACGACCGATGCCAAAATACAGAACAGCATATGGATACGTCCTCTCATTGCAGGCGGGAATAGTATATCGTTTCACTGCCGTCCGAGAGTTCGGGATGCAGTATCTTTATCAGGTCGCACAGCACATCCGACGGTCTTACAACGCCCGACTCCCAGAAATCGCTGCCGCCGGCATCTGTCGCGCGGCGGTTGTTATGCCACGCCTCCGGCAGTGGACGGTCGCGGAACAACTCTTCGATAGACGGGTGGTTGCTCATAAGTTCTCCGAGCGACGCAGCCGAGACATTGAGCCACACATCGGCTGCCGAGAGCATAGTGTACGCCTGCTCCATATCCACAGGCATCGAGACCGTACCCTCATTGCGATAGAGATGCCGGCCGCCGGCATCCTCCACAAGACGCACCATATAACTCTGCGACGAGGGCATAAACCACGTGTCGCGATATGGCGTATTGAGTATCACCGAGGGCTTGTACTCTGCCTGCATCGCGATATTTTTCAGTGAATCATACATCCGGCTCTCCCTATCCATATACTTCTCAGCCCTATCGCGGCAGTCGCACAACTCACCTGCAAGGGTTATCCACTCGGCCTTGCCGAGCGGCGTCTGCTCAACGTAGTCGCCTATATATATATAAGGTATATCCAACTCCCTGAATTTATCCGTAAGAGCCGCATTCTCGCCTGCGATACCGTAAATCAGCACCACATCGGGGTCGAGTGCGACAATCTTCTCCATATCGAGCGACGTGTCGTAGCCTACATCCGCCACCCTGTCCGGATGCTCACGCACATACTTGCATGAGATAAACTTACGTCCCGACACCCCTGCGATGCAGTCAGCACACCCTATGGCGTCGAACATAGCCACATAACTCGACGACATACACACCACACGACGAACAGGAGCCTTGACCGTAACACCTGCGAAGCCGTCAGGGGCCTTCTCTCCTTCACGCGCAACGAAGATATACTGTACGACACCGTCGGCACCCTGCCAAGGGTCCGTTATCTCAATAAGTGTGCTTGCATCCCCCTCCTCGGAGCCGAGGATACGGAATCCGTGAGCGTAACGCGGCTCAAAAAGAGGCACACTGAAACGGTCGGCAACACCCGATGTCCCGCACGCACAGCAAAAAAGCAGACAAAAAAGCAGATATTTGGTATATTTCGCTATCAAAACGTACAAAAGTAGAAAAAAAAGTCAAGTAAGTTAAATGTTTAATTAAAAATTACTATATTTGCACCCCGAAGACGGGATGTAGCTCAGCCCGGTTAGAGTACACGTCTGGGGGGCGTGTTGTCGCTGGTTCGAATCCAGTCATCCCGACTCATCTATTTGCAGTGCAAGCGTGCGAAAACCGCACGCTTGTTTTGCATTTTACCCTCTGCCAAGCAATCGCAGTAAATCAACCAAAAATCAGGAAGAGAATAATCTCGATTCTCTCCCTATTCTTAGCCCCTTTCGGATTCATTACCCGCAAAAGTATATACAAAAAACAAGGAGAGAATTTGTTTGTTCTCTCCCTGTTCTCTATCTAAAATGCTTACTGTGCGCTATCCCAAATAGGATTTCAGCAGTTTGCTGCGTGAGGAGTGGCGCAGACGGCGTATCGCCTTCTCCTTTATCTGACGTACACGCTCGCGCGTGAGGTCGAACTTCTCGCCTATCTCCTCCAAAGTCATCTCCGAACAGCCTATGCCGAAGAAATACTTTATAATATCGCGCTCACGCTCGGTAAGGGTCTCCAATGCACGGTCTACCTCCGTAGCCAGCGACTCGTTAATCAGTCCTCTGTCGGCGTTCGGCGAGTCGGGATTCACAAGCACGTCCAACAGCGAGTTGTCCTCGCCGTCAGCGAATGGCGCATCGACCGATATATGACGGCCTGCAACACGCAGCGTATCCGATATCTTCTCCTTCGGAAGGTCGAGTTCGTTTGCCAGTTCCTCGGGCGACGGCGTGCGCTCGTGTTCCTGTTCAAAACGGGCGAAAGCCTTGTTTATCTTATTCAAAGAGCCTACCTGATTGAGCGGCAGACGCACTATACGCGACTGCTCGGCAAGAGCCTGAAGTATCGACTGGCGTATCCACCACACGGCATAGGATATAAACTTGAAGCCGCGCGTCTCGTCGAACTTTTCGGCAGCCTTGATAAGACCGAGGTTGCCTTCGTTGATAAGGTCGGGAAGGCTCAATCCCTGATTCTGATACTGCTTGGCCACCGAAACCACGAAACGCAGATTGGCCTTGGTAAGTTTTTCGAGTGCCTCCTGGTCGCCTTTGCGTATACGCTGGGCCAGTTCAACCTCCTCCTCTACCGAGATGAGTTCCTCCTTGCCTATCTCCTGAAGATATTTGTCAAGCGAGGCGCTCTCGCGGTTTGTGATGGATTTAGTAATTTTTAGTTGTCGCATATTCTAAATTTCTTCGTTTATTTTCAATACTCTCTTATGCGTTTTCGCCCCTCGGGCGCCTGCGCACTACTCCACAATGAGGTAACTTGCAGAGCGTCCGTCGGGGTATATACCGTCAATGGAGGTAACACGGTCGGTTATCCTGTACATATCTGCGGTGCTGTATACAGGTTTGTCGTTGATATGTGTTATCACGAAGCCGTTGCGTACACGCGCCCTCTCGAGAAGACCTCCGCGACGAACATCCACAACCTGCACGCCGCCACGAATATCCAACTCACGGCACAGAGCCGCACCGGCATCGGCAAACCTGCCGCCAAGCAGCGCCGAAACATCGACACTCTCGCGCGAAAGCAACTCTGTTTTACCCGCTTTATTACGCAAAACGACATCGAAATGTTTCACTTCATCGCCTCTTTTTACAGTCAGTTTTACCCTGTCATTTGGACGACGGCGACCGATTTGCTCTGTGAGAGCCGTGCTGTTGTCAATCTTCACTCCGTCGATTTCGGTTATGACATCGCCTTTGCGTATTCCGGCCTCGGAGGCTGCACTGCCGTCCGACACGCTCACGACATATACGCCGCCTATGGTGTCGATGCCCGTATCCTTGCCCGACATATCTATAAAATCCTGGTCAATAAAGCGATACGACACGCCAAGCAGCGCACGCTGCACCACGCCGTACTCCTTCAAATCGACAACGACCTTGCGCACGATGCTCTCCGGCACGGCAAACGAGTAACCTATATAACTGCCCGTCGAGGACTTGATGACCGTATTGATACCAACCAACTCGCCGTGTGTATTCACCAAAGCACCGCCCGAATTGCCCGGATTGACTACGGCATCGGTCTGAATAAACGACTCGATGCGCAACTCGCTCGGTATAACATCCAGCCTGCGCGCCTTGGCGCTCACGATACCTGCCGTGATTGTCGATTGCAGGTCGAACGGAGAGCCTATCGCCAACACCCACTCGCCCAGACGCAAATCCTCCGAACTGCCGAAGGGGAGTGCAGGCAGATTCTCGCCGTCGATTTTGATGAGTGCTATATCTGTCGTCGGGTCTGTGCCTATAATCTTGGCATCGAACACCTTGCCGTCGTTAAGTTTCACGCGCAGACGTGTAGCGTCCTCCACGACGTGGTTGTTGGTAACGATATATCCGTCAGACGATATTATGACACCCGACCCTCCTGCACGACGCTCCTGCATCTGCGAGCGGTCCCCATAAGGAGTCTGCGGAAGACCGAACATCTCCATCAGCGGGTCGTATGACTGCCGGCGCGCATCGACCGCCTGCACGGCCTCGATATTTACCACCGCCTTAACGGCATTCTCGGCGGCAAAAGTGAGGTCGGGATAACTCTGCGGCTCGTATGAGGTGAAATGCGCCCCCGCCGCAGACTGCCATACGGGAGCCTCTGACACAACAGCATCCGCATCCGAACCGCGCTCCGCGACGTGCCTGTCAAACACAGTTCCGGCAACAAGATATGCCGTAAGACCGCCTGCCACGACCGACGCCGCAACGGCACCTGTAAACAAAAATGCTTTTTTCATATTCAAACTACTATGTTAATATATTTACGGAGCAGTCGTGTTTCATAGGCGTTTTCTTGTTTTTGTATCTCTTGTCTTGATGCGCAAATCAAACGCGATACGCGCCCTTTTATTGCACGTTTCCGCTCCGTATTCTCAATTCGCGCGATAGAAAAAGCGATTTTCGTGCCGACACAGCAGACGGAACGAAAAAAAATACCGGCAACCTTACGGCTGCCGGATGACTATTTGCGTGATGGCTCGGAATCCTTGTCCACGACATCATCTCCATCCCAGTCGAACGGAGGAAACTCCTTGCGCGAACCGAGCGAGAAACGGGTATAGGTTATAGGAAGCCCACGCTCGAGAAACATCTGCTCATACGCAGTCTTCACCGACAGCGTCTCATCGGCGAAGCCCGAGCCGTAGATATCGTTATTCGACACCTCGCACTTCAGACCATAGTGTTCTATTACGGCTGAAGTATATTCAAAAAGGTGCTGCGAGTCTGTTTTGAGGTTTATGGTACCCGTCGGCGAGAGCATACGCGCATAGCGTTCGAGGAAGAGCGGCGATGTAAGACGTTTTTTAGCCCGTCGCGTTTTAAGTTGCGGGTCGGGGAATGTTATCCATATCTCATCGACCTCGCCCTCAGCGAAGAACGAGCATATAAATTCTATGCGTGTACGTATAAATCCGGCATTCGTTATACCCTGCTCCGTAACGGTCTTGGCACCGCGCCACATACGGGCGCCCTTGATATCCACGCCGATATAGTTGCGCGAGGGATTGCGTGAGGCGAGAGCCACCGTATATTCGCCGCGACCGCAGCCCAACTCCAGCGTTATGGGGTTGTCGTTATGAAAAAATTCCTCGCGCCAGCGCCCCTTAAGGCGGTGGTCGCTGTCGAATATCTCGTCGAACTCCGGCTGCACGAGGCAGTCGAAGGTCAGGTTCTCGGCAAAGCGCCTTAATTTATCCTTTCCCATTGCCGTTTACTCTTTGTCGAAGAGAAGTCCTACGGACTCTATGCCGCGAACCTCGTTTTCGGGTGTGATGACCATCGTATATCGTCCGGACTGCCGCAAATGCACCTCACGGCGATACGGCACGCTCTCGACAAGTGCCACCGTTGCACTTCTGCGATGCTCGCGGAGCGGAAGGACGACCCTCTCCGTGAAGGTCGTCGAGTCGGGAGCCGTAAACATCACATCGGCGCGAAGTTCACCTCCCGCCACACCATTGTGGCGCACGGCAAACGAGAGCGTATAGAGTGCTGTCGTATCCGTATTGTCGTAGCAGACACTGACAGGTGCGCTCCACCCTCCCGGCGGCACATCGCACATCGTCGATACATCTACCGAGCGGTGGCACCCGCAGAATATCGCGCAGAGCGCTGCCGGAAACAGCACAGACAACAGAACCCGCACCGCCGTCCGCAACGATGACGGCACGGCGCCATACCATACCCATCTCATATTGTCATTGCAGGAAATCATTTGTCGGAAGCGTTTCAAAAATTCACTTGTCGGGCGTGCTGCAAAAATCATTTGTCCGGCACAATGCAAAAAAATTACTCGCCGCCACTCTTACCGCCGCCATTGGCACCCCGGTTGCGATTGCGGTTACCCTCTCCTCCATTGCGGTAACGGTCGTTGCGGCGCTCACCTCCGGCTCTGTTGCGGGACATATTGCCGCCTCCGGCATTGCCGTTATTGGTGTTATAGTTGTTGGCGTTCTGGTTGTTATTGCCGCTCTGACTGTTATTATTGTTGCCGTTATTGTTATTGTTATTGTTATTGCCGTTGTTATTGCCGTTGTTGTTGCCGTTCTGACCGCCGCGATACTGACGGTTGCCGCCCGAGCGACGGTTGCGGTTGTTACTGCGGCGCTTCGAGTCGAAACGGGTTATGCTGTCCTCCTCGGTGCGGTATGTAGGCTCCTCGACACGTCCGGCAACAGCGGCGTCGCTCTCGAGTTTGTCCACACGTCGGCCGGCGCGATTTGCGGCTATAATCTCACGCACACGCGATACGGGCAGCGTAACGGTATTGGCAAGCGTCTCCTTGCTGCTGGAGAATGTTATGGTGCCTGCCAAAACATCGTTCTTGACAGCATAGAACTCTCCGTCAACGGTCTGAAGCGGCTCGCGGACACGCGGGAAGGTACGTCGCGCATCGGCATAGACGTCGTACTCATACATCATACAGCACTTGAGTTTGGAGCATTGTCCGGCAAGTTTCTGCGGGTTGAGCGAGAGGTCCTGCATACGTGCGGCGCCCGTCGTAACGCTCGAGAAACTCGATATCCACGATGCGCAGCACAACTCACGACCGCAGGCGCCTATACCGCCTATGCGTCCCGCCTCCTGCCGGGCGCCAATCTGCTTCATCTCGATGCGTATATGAAACTGCTCGGCAAAGACCTTGATAAGTTCGCGGAAATCGACCCTCCCCTCGGCGATATAGTAGAATATGGCTTTGGTTTTGTCGGCCTGGTACTCCACGTCGCCTATCTTCATATCGAGACCCATCTCGGCGGCAATCTGGCGTGAGCGTATCATCGTCTCGTGTTCGAGGGCGATAGCCTCCTGCCAGCGTTCGAGGTCGTATGCACGGGCCTTGCGATAGACTTTGCGGTACTCGCCGTTGAAGGGCGCGAAACCCGTGCGGCGCATTTGACGGGCAACCATATCGCCCGTAAGCGACACTATGCCTATATCGTGTCCGGGCGAGGACTCGACAGCCACTATATCACCCGGCTTCAATTCGAGGTTGTTTACATTGCGGTAGAACGAGCGGCGCGTATTTTTGAACCGCACCTCGACGATATCGGTCGGCTCATTGTCGGGATATTCCGCCAGCCAGTCCGTTTCATGGAGTTTGCAGCACCCTCCGCACGGCTTGACGGAGAGCATACCCTCCTCGTCGCGGTCGAAACGGCATCCGCGATTGCGCTCGGACTTGACATTCTCCTGTTTTCTATATTGTTCTTCTGTCATCGATTCTCTTGTTGCGATGCGCCGGCAGCACTTTGACGGCACATACCCGTTTATCCCACAAATATAGTAATAAAAAACGAAACATCGGCTTTCGCAACCCCCTTTCTTGTCCAATTTGTTGAATATACGGGATACGCGGATTATCTTTGCAGCGTTTTAGCGAAAGATATGAGCCGCGTTTCAACATACGCACGCCGCTACGGCACCGAATACCGCTCGATGCTGCGCCTCGCCCTGCCCGTCGTCGCAGCACAACTCGGACAGATTCTGGTACAACTCGCGGATAATATTATGGTCGGACGCTACGGCGGAGAGGATGCCATGCCGCTGGCCGCCGTAGCCTTCGGCATCACATCATCGTTTCTCTTTTTCATCACGGGGCTGGGCATAACCCTCGGACTGACACCCCTTACGGGTGAACACTTCGCACGCGGCGAGAGGGACAAAACCGCCTCCTGTCTGAAGCACGCCATTGTATTGTATACGGTTACAGGCGCGGCTATCACGCTGCTGCAACTGCTGTGCGAACCGCTGCTGCACTATATGGGGCAACCTCCGGAAGTCGTGCATATGGCTCTGCCTTACTACCGCATTGCGGCGCTCGGCATCGTTCCGGTAATGCTCTTCGGCGCCTTCAAGCAGTTTCTGGAGGGCATAGGCAACACCTTGATACCGATGATTATCGTCGTCGGGTGCAACCTGCTCAACATATTCCTAAATTGGCTCTTTATCTTCGGGCATTGGGGCTGCCCCGAACTCGGTGCGACAGGGGCAGGCGTGGCGACCTTTATAGCGCGTTGGGCCATGCCTCTCGCCGCGTGGCTCTGTTTCAGATTTGTCGGCCGCTTCCGCGCCTATATCGTCGAAGGCAGGTCGGAGAGTTATACGCGCGCAGGATTTGCGAAGTTGCTCGCAATAGGCTTTCCCATTGCCGTGCAGATGTTTCTCGAGGCGGCGGCTTTCGTTATAACGAGCGTTATGGCGGGGTGGTTCGACGACGGTGAGTTATCCATCAGCGCCAACCAGATAGCGATGACAGCCGGCAACTGCGCCTTTATGATTTCGTGCGCCCTCGGCGCTGCCGCAACGATACGTGTATCACACGGTTACGGACGTCGCGACGTGGAGGGTATGTCGCTCTCGGCACACGCCTCGCTGCATCTTGTCGTGGCGTGGAGCATCATCGTGGCGGCGGCTATGGCGGTCTTCAACGGAGCAATACCGCATCTGTTCACGGACAACAGCCGTGTGGCGGCCATAACCTCGACGCTGCTGCTGTGTGTGGCGGGGTATCAGATTTTCGACGGCTTGCAGTGTGTCTCGATGGGTATTGTGCGCGGATTTCAGGATGTCAAGATAATACCGCTAATCTCATTTTTGGCCTATATCGTCTTCAATATTCCGGTCGGCTATCTGTGCGGATTCGTTCTCGGCGCAGGGCCTGCGGGTCTCTATGCAGGTTATGTTGTCGGTCTGGGTCTTTCGGCCGTGCTGCTGCTGTGGCGCATAAAGCGCAAGACAACCCTTATGCGCAGAGCCGAGAGCGATATTTAGGAGTATTCCGAAGGTATATATACAAAAAATTGCACCTCTGCGAGGTGCTGCGCCGCCATGTGGGTGGTTAGGGGCGGTGCATAAAAGACGCGGCAAAAAGCCCGTTTTTGACACCGGTACCCACAAAAAAAATCAGACCAACATAGTCGGTCTGAAAAATTGGCATTTCAGTTTGAAAATCTTATTCAGCCTCTGCAGGAGCCTCAACAACCTCTTCAGCAGGAGTCTCAACTACCTCTTGAGCCTCTTCTACGTTTTCACCCTCTACAGCCACTTCAGCGGGCTTCTGCTGACCGTCGCAAGCTACCATCGAAATAGCAGCAACTGCCATCAACATTGCAAAAATCTTTTTCATAGCACTATTAATTTTTAATTGTCCAACATTGAACGTTGCAAAGATATGTAGTCATAGTATAAAAAACAAACTTTTTTATACTTTTTTCACTCATAATCATGCTTTTTTGTTCAAAAAAAGCGCCCGATAAGCATATATCGACCGACAATAATCAGTCGCCAATAATTCATAAGGGGTTAGAACTCATCCGCGCCGGCATCGGAATCGCCATCCGTATTATGCTCAGCATCAACCTTATGCACAGATTTGGGTGCTATGACATCCCTGACATTTATCTCATCCCGCATGATATACGACTCGGGGAATGTTTTGCGCAGACGCTCAAGCAATATCAAAGCCTCCTCGGCAGAGGTGCAACAGCCCGCCAGAACACGGAAATAGGGATTGTTGTAGCGCATAATGCAACGTACATCGGGATACATACCCATACACAGACTCATAACGCGCTGCGCCTCGGAGCGTGCGGCAGGCGTATTGTTGAAATATATCACGGCACGATAACCGTTTACCGTACCCTTTCCGGATACTGCATCGGCCTTCTGCACCGCAGCGGCAGCACCGTCAGCCTCGTGTACCGCCACACGCGACAGATGCCCTAACGAGTCGATATGCGGATGCGCGAGACGCGAGCGCAGACGACCTATACCCTGTGCCTGCATACTGCCTGCGACAAGCGACAGCAGCAAAACGACAATCGATATTTTTATTGAACGCATTGACTGTATAATTGACTGTATAAACTGTATAATAGTAAGAATAAGAGTGTATAAGACTACATAAGTTTGTTTATCTTGTTTTGCAAGTCTTTGGCGGTGTAACCCATATTCATAAGCAGCTCTTCGACGGATATGCCTTCGGCCTTTATCTCGTGCCGCATACCGTTCCACAGCATATCGATATTAGCCGTAAGGGTCAGACCGGACAAATCGCCGTTACGCAGCTTGGCGAGAAGAGCGTATGCTCCCAAAAGATTTGTAAGCGAGACATTTACCGGCACGCTGAACGTCTGCTCGGAGTTTGCAGGTATAACCATACCGCCGTTGTACACCACCGAACCCACACCCGAACGACTGAGGATAAGCGCAGCCTTAAAACGCTCCACAGTAATATCCAGCGGCGAGGTATTAACCATACAGACAACCGCATTGGCAAAGGTCATACCTGCGGTGCTGACGCTCTCTATCTTCTTGACATACAGCTTGTATTCTGCACCGTCGAATTTGCATAAGGGACCCTCTGCAACGACCGCATCCGGCTCCGTATCTGCCGGCTCATCGACAACTGTCTGCTCATCGACGGGTTCTTCGACAACCTGTTCTTCGACAACCTCATCAACCGGTTCTTCGACCGCCTGTTCATCGACAACCTCAACCGCCGGTTCTTCGGCAACCTCATCGACGACATCATCGACCGGTTTATAGACGACCGGTTCTTCGACCGCCGCCACAATCGGAGTGGAGACACACGTAACGGAGGTCGCGGAGATGCCGCTCACCGATATCTCATCACCCAGAACCAACGCCAAAGCATTGCTCTCACCTGCGGCCGGTCTACTGTTTTGAATATTGAGTGAGTTCTTGTTACAAGCGACACCCAACATCGCCGTTGCAGTCATCACAAGCAGATATTTTACACACCTTTTCATAATCTTTATCTTTTTTACGTTATTTTTCTGCCCTTTTACACTATTTATCGTTGATGTTATATCTCTTTACATTTTATCGCTTTATCGCTTTATCGCCCTCTGCCGCTTTCTCCGCTATAAAGATATGCGCTATGCCGAAACTCTGCCTGCGCGCCTGCACACGCACGAAGCCCGCCGCACGAAGCATCTCGCAGAACTCTTCAGCAACGGGGAACTCATCCACCGATGCCGGCAGATACTCATACGCCTTCGCATCGTGCGACACCGCCCCGCCGATACGCGGCAGCATACGGTGCGAATAGAGGTCGTACATCCATCGCAACACACCTTTCGGAGGATTCGACAGTTCGAGTATCACAGCCCGACCGCCGCTCCTCAGCACGCGGTGCATCTCACTCAGTCCTGCCGCCAAATCGCCGAAATTGCGCACGCCGAAGGCCGACATAAGAGCATCGAAACTCCCATCCGCGAAGTGCAGATGCTCGGCATCGCCCTGCTCCATAAGTATACGTCCATCCATACCGGCACGCACCACCTTCGCCCTGCCCTCGGCAAGCATGCACTCCGACAAATCGACACCCGTAATATGCACCTGCTTCAGCCTGCGGGCCAGCGACAGCGCCATATCGCCCGTTCCCGTTGCGATATCGAGAACCGACGAGGGTCCGCACGCCGCAACAGCCTTAACCGCACGACGACGCCACACACGGTCTATGTTGAGCGAGAGCAGATGATTCAGGCGGTCGTATGTAGGGGCGATGTTGTCGAACATCGTCTTTATCTGCGACTTTTTGTCCTCTATGGTGTCGTATGGCTTCACGTTGCAAAGTTAGCAATTTATTCGTATCTGACAGCATCCGCAGGTTTTACCGAGGAGACTATGCGCGAGGGGAGCAGCAGACCGAGCAGGATAACCGCAGCCGCACCCGCGTCGATAAGCACTACGTGCCACCACTCCAAATGTACGGGCATATAGGAGAGCATATAGCCCTCGGGGTCGAGTTTTATTACGTGCCACCACTTCTGCGCCATACATAGCGCGACGCCTGCGGCATCGCCCCACAAAACACCCTCGAGAGTGATAAACAACGCCCTTAACAAAAAGACCTTTCGCAGCGAGCCGTTGCTCATTCCCAACGCTTTGAGTACGCCGATGCTGCGCGTGCGCTCCAGCACCATAACAAAACGCGCCGCCGCCATATTGAAGAGCGAGACAAGCAGCATAAGCGTTATGACGACACTTCCGTTGACATCGTTGGTCTTCATCCAGTCGAAAATCGCGGGGTATATATCGTGCAGGCTCTCGGCACGAAGCCCGACACTCACACCCTCGTCCAGAAACAGCATACTGTCGGCCCGTGCGGCATAACTGTCGGCTGCCGAGCCGTCGGCAAGGCGTATCTCATAGCCCGAGACATCGTTGTCGCCGCCCGAGGCAAGGCGCCGCACATTGCGTATATCGGTTATGGCAATCATACGCTCCGCCTCATCCATACCGGTAGAGTATATGCCCGAGACCGTGAAGAGGTCGCGGCGCGGCGAGCGTCCCCCGTCGAAAAAGAGCATCTCTATACGGTCGCCCGTATGCACATCGAGACGTGCGGCGGCGGTTTTCGAGAGCAGTATATCCTTATAGCGCACCGAGTCCCCCTGTCGCGGCATGGCACCCTCGACGAGCGACGAGGCGTATATCGCTGCGCCGTCGCCGTCATATCCTTTGAGCAGCAGACCCTCGACACTCTCGTCGGTCTTGACGACGCCGCTGCGCACGGCATAGGGGTCTATCGACACCACATCGCCTGCCGCCCGCAGACGCTCCTCGGCATAGGCGTCGCGTGCAAACATCGCCGGCTCCTCGCTGCCCGACGCCGACATCGAACTCGTAACGCGTACATGACCCATAAAACCTGTCATACGCCGCTCAATCTCGCGGCTGAAACCTGCTATAACGGCGACGGCAACAATCATCACCGCCACGCCGAGCGCGGCAGAACCTATGGCGATTCGCACCATAATGCTGCGCCGTCCCGATGCGGAGCGCGACATACCGCGTGCTATGAAGTATTCTAAATTCACTTTCGGTGGCGTTTTTGCCTGTTATGGGTCAATTTTATGCAAAGTAACGCATTTTTTTTGTATTTTTGTCTGTTGCAAAGTGTTTTTACACGGCAAGACATTTTTAATAAGACCTCTTTATAAGTCCGTTTTGACAAAAAAATTAACGATAAGAAAGTTATGTTAGAACTGCTTCAAACGACAATCAACAGCCATGATTCGGCCTTTGCACATCTTACGACATCGGATGCGTTTATCCTTACACTCATAATAGCAGCCGCAGGCTTTTTGGTGCAGCTGCGTCTGCAATCGGTATTCAGCAAGTATTCCAAGATGCCGTCGCCCGACGGTATGACAGGTGCCGAGGCCGCCGAACGCATGCTGCGCGACAACAATATACACAACGTGAAGATAACGCACGTCGGCGGACACCTCACAGACCACTTCAACCCCGCCACGATGACGGTCAATCTGAGCGATGCGGTATACTCGAGCCGCAGCGTGGCCGCCATAGCCGTCGCCTGCCACGAGTGCGGACACGCCGTACAGCACGCACGGGGATATGCACCACTGCAACTGCGTTCGCAACTGGTACCCATAGTATCCTTCTCGTCGCGCTTCGCCTCGTGGGTTGTCATAGCGGGTCTGCTGCTTATGGCTACCACGCAGAACGAGATTCTATGCTGGATAGGAATAGGTATGGTGGCGATGACGGCGCTCTTCTCGCTTGTAACGCTCCCCGTAGAGTACAACGCCTCGGCCCGCGCCCTCGAATGGCTCAAGTCGAGCCGCACGATGAGCAGCAACGAACTCGACGCTGCACGCATATCGCTCCGCTGGGCCGCAAGAACTTATCTCGTAGCGGCATTGGCTGCCATAACGACCGTAATCTACTATATAACGCTTATCTCGGGCAACCGACGCAGTAACTAAGCAACCAACAACCACGCAATTAAGACAATGGATTACACCTGCGACCACAATCTCTTTCTGGCCCTCAACTTCGACGGCGGACCCGTGATGGACACCTTGATGACAGCCGTGTCGGGTACACTGATATGGATTCCGCTATATATATTTATTGTATTTTGGGTTTGGCGCTCAAAGGGTTGGAAAACGGCGCTCGCATTCGTCATCTGTCTGGCAGTGGCATTGGGTCTTGCCGATATGCTCTGCGGCATATTCAAACACTCGGGACTGCTAAAACACGTCTGGGAGTCATTCCCCGCACGCCACAGACCCATGTTCACCGAGGAGTTGCGCGGTGCCGTGCATGTGGTTTCATACAGGCACGGACCTTACGGTACGGTATCGGCACACGCCGCCACCGTCGCAGCGCTCGCCGTGATGTCGTGTCTCGAGATTCGCCGCACGTGGTTCACGGCTCTTATGCTCTTTATCACCCTGCTTATCTGCTACTCGCGCATATACCTCGCCTGCCACTTCCCGTTAGACCTCGCACTCGGAACAGGTGTCGGCATCGTCGCAGGCGGTGTAATGTTCCTGCTATACAAAAAATTGCGCGCAACGGTTGAAAAATACGCTGAAAAATAACTATCTTTGCGCACTTAAACAGAGAAAAAATACTATTATACAATATTATGGAACAACTCAGCGAACAGGAACAACTGCGCCGGCAATCACTTGCCCAACTGCGCAGCATGGGCATCGACCCCTATCCCGCCGCACGCTTCGAAATAACGGCAACGGCTCGTGAAATAGCCGACAACTACGACCCCGAAAAGGGCAACTACTCCCACGTAAGCATCGCCGGACGTATGATGAGCCGCCGTATCATGGGCAGCGCATCTTTCTTCGAACTGCAAGACCATACAGGACGAATACAGGTATATATACGCCGCGACGACATCTGCCCCGAGGGCGACCCGACGCTCTACAACACCGTATTCAAAAAACTGCTCGATATAGGCGACTTCCTCGGCATCGAGGGATTCGCATTCCGTACCAATACGGGTGAGTTGTCAGTTCACTGTCAGAAGTTTACGCTTCTCTCCAAGTCGCTGCGCCCGCTCCCCGTCGTAAAGGAGAAGGAGGGTCAGACCTTCGATGCCTTCACCGACCCCGAGGTGCGCTATCGTCAGCGATATGTAGACCTCACGGTCAATCCGTCGGTAAGAGAGGTCTTCGTCAAGCGCGCAAAGATAATATCGACCATGCGCGAATACTTCAACGAGAGGGGTTATCTCGAGGTCGAGACGCCTATACTCCAGCCTATCCCGGGCGGAGCCTCGGCGCGTCCCTTTATCACGCACCACAACGCACTCGATATAGATTTCTATATGCGCATAGCGACAGAACTCTATCTTAAGCGTCTGATTGTTGGCGGTTTCGACGGCGTGTACGAGTTCGGCAAGAACTTCCGAAACGAGGGTATGGACCGCACGCACAACCCCGAATTTACCTGCATGGAACTATATGTAGCCTACAAGGACTATATATGGATGATGGAGTTCGTCGAGCAGATGCTCGAGCGCGTGGCGGTAGCCGTGAACGGTACCACAGAACTTACAATCGACGGCAAGACCGTATCGTTCAAAGCCCCATTCCGCCGCCTGACGATGACCGACGCCATACGCGAAAAGACAGGTTACGATATCACGGGCCGCAGCGAGGAGGAGTTGCGCGAGGCGTGCCGCAACCTCAATGTCGAGACAGACGAGACTATGGGCAAGGGCAAACTTATAGATGCCATCTTCGGACAGTACTGCGAGGGCGACCTCGTACAGCCGACCTTTATCACCGACTACCCGATAGAGATGTCGCCGCTGTGCAAGCGCCACAGAGGCAATCCCGACCTCACGGAACGTTTCGAGTTATTCGTAAACGGCAAGGAGTTGGCCAACGCCTACTCCGAACTTAACGACCCCATAGACCAGGCAGAGCGCTTCCAGGAGCAGCTGCGTCTGAGCGAGAAGGGCGACGACGAGGCGATGTTCATCGACCGCGACTTCGTGCGCGCACTCGAATACGGTATGCCGACCTGTTCGGGACTCGGTATCGGCATAGACCGTCTGACCATGTTTATGACGAACCAGCCCTCGATTCAGGATGTGCTGTTCTTCCCCACCATGCGTCCGGAGAAGAGAGCCGTGAACGACCCCATAGAGAGATATGTCGAGATGGGTATACCGGCAGAGTGGGCCGAGGTGATGCAGAAGATGGGTTATGTAACCACCGAATCGCTGAAGAAACTCGCACCCGGCAAATTCTTCAACGACCTGTGCGGCTTTAACAAGAAGAACAAATTGGGACTCAAGGCGCCCTCGCCCGATGAGGTGAAACGCTGGTGCGGAGAGGAGTAATGCCGTTATGATGAAAGAGAAGCGCAAAATATACACTGTCCCGACGCTCGTGCTGGCCTTGATAGGTCTCGCGGCGCTGACACTTATGATTTTGAGCGTCTACCACGAGATTGGCGAGGCATTCTTCTTCGTGATATGCCCTCTGATACTCCTCGTGCTGATATATATCTTCGTACAGCAGTTGCACTCGAAGATGACTTCGCGTCAGTGGGCGTTGTTCTACATATCATCAATCATGATACCGCCCCCCGTCGTGGTGCCGCTCGTGAAGGGACTGCTCGAGGACGGCACATATACCGTCTGGCAGCAAGCCGGAATGATTGCCCTCGCGTGGCTCTGCACAATATCCATAATATCAGGAATATACAGTTTAATTTTTAATAAAAAACCGAAAATGAGAAAAAAGATTGTTGCCGGAAACTGGAAGATGAACACTCTTCCCGCAGAAGGCGTTGAATTGGCAAAGGGCGTAGCGGCAGGCCGCTCCTCGGTTGCCTCATCAGTAAATCTTATCGTATGTCCGCCCTTCACGCATCTGTCGGAGGTTGCAGCGGCACTCAAGGGCAGCAACGTGGAACTCGGAGCGCAGAACTGCGCCGCCGAGGCCAAAGGAGCCTACACGGGTGAGGTCGCAGCGTCGATGATAGCCGCCTTAGGCTGCAAATATGTTATCCTGGGACACTCCGAGCGCCGCCAGTATTACGGCGAGACGTCGCAGACGCTTAACGCCAAGATGGAACAGGCATACGCCAACAACCTCACACCTATCTACTGCGTTGGTGAGAACCTCGACGAGAGAGAGGCAGGCAAGCACTTCGATGTTGTAAAGAGCCAGATAGAGGAGGTCGTGTTCAACCTTACGGAGGAGCAGTTCGCCAACCTCGTTATCGCCTACGAACCTGTATGGGCTATCGGAACGGGCAAGACCGCTACGGCTGAGCAGGCACAGGAGATACACGCTTACATACGCGAGGTACTGCGTTCGAAGTTCGGAGCGGCTGCCGAGTTATGCCCCATACTCTATGGCGGTTCGTGCAAGCCTTCGAATGCTGCCGAGATTTTCGCCAAGGCCGACGTGGACGGCGGTCTTATAGGCGGTGCGGCGCTCAAAGCCGACGACTTCCTTGCAATAGGCAAAGGATTCGAAGCGTAATGTTTTTTGATTATACCTATATTATATAGTGCAAATGCAGTAAAAGATATGCCTGACTTATGGTCAGGCATATCTTTTTTGCCGTGTAAGGCATAGAAATAAAAATGTACCTCTTTGAGGTGCTGCGCCGCCCTAAAGGGGCGGAGGGCGGCGCAAAAGATTTTTAGTATAAAAACCCGAATATTGAAGGGCCTGCGAAAAATTGTAAAAAATTACTCTTCGTCCTCCTCTTTCATATTGTGGTAGACGTTCACTACGTCGTCGTCCTCCTCGAGTTTCTCGACAAGTTTCTCCACTGCCTCGCGCGCCTCGCCCTCGAGTTCCTTACTGTCAGCAGGTATGCGTACCGACTCTCCCGACACAATTTCAAAACCCTTGTCCTCGAGCCACTTCTGTATAGCGCCGAACGACTCGTATGGTGCATAGACCGTGATTCCGTCCTCCTCGGCATAAAACTCGTCCACGCCCAAATCAATCATCTCAAGTTCCAGTTCCTCGGCATCGGCACCCTCGGCCTTGAACTTGAATGTACACTTGTGTTCAAACATAAATGCCACGCTGCCCGAGTTGCCCAGCGTACCGCCGCAACGGCTGAAGTACATACGCACATTGGCTACTGTGCGGTTGGTGTTGTCGGTCGCCGTCTCAACCAGAAAAGCCACTCCGTGAGGTCCGTATCCCTCGTAAATCATCTCTTTGTAATCCGAGGAGTCCTTTTCGGTCGCACGTTTGATTGCACGCTCGACATTCTCCTTGGGCATATTCTCCGCCTTGGCGTTCTGCATAAGTATTCGCAGGCGCGTGTTACCCGAAGGGTCGGGGCCGCCGGCCTTGACTGCTATCTCAATCTCCTTTCCGATTTTGGTAAAGGTGCGCGCCATGTGTCCCCAGCGCTTCATCTTGCGCGCCTTGCGGTATTCGAATGCTCTTCCCATAATATATTGTTTGTTATCTTGTTATCTTTCGGATTACAAAAATAGTCAAAATTCGGACAATCTCAACCACGCACGGCGATTATTTTTTCCATCTCAACCATCGACGGCTGTCAATCGACCGCCCCGACGACCGCCTACCGACCGACGAAAAACACTTAAAAACATCGAAAAAATGTCTTTTTGGGGTATAATTAGGTCTTTTATGACTATTTTTGTATAAATGGGTAGGTGAAACGCAAAAATATGCACCAACTCTGAATCCGTTTTTTACCATTATGAACTACAGCAACATATCCACTACAATGAGACGGTTGCCGATGATTGTTCCATTAATGGTGCTGATTACCGGAAATATAATCTCGGATATTGTCATGACGGAGTTTACATATCCGTTCTGGTTTTGGGTCTGTTTTGTCGTTACATCCGTTACCGCCATCCTCCTGCGGGGTGTTGCACGCATCGCAGCGGCACTCGCCGCTCTGTTTCTCCTGCCTTTTGTGGTGCGCTCGCTGCTGTACTCCGAACCGCTGCCCACAGACAAGGCGCTCTTTATGCGTATCGAGGTCGAGGAGCCTCCCGTCATACGCGACGGCACTCTTCGGGCAAGGGTGCGCATATTCGACTGCTCGGACACGCAGAGAGTGTACAAACATATACGCCACCGCGCTGTGATGCGTACAGATACGCTGTGCCGCCTCTCCTGCGGCGACAGGATAACCTGCACCGGCTATCTGCACGGGATGCCCGACAACGGTTACGGCAATCTTATGCGGCGGCGGGGCTGCGGCTACAGCCTCACGCTTGACAGCAGCGATATTGTGCATATAACCGGCGGCAGAACGACGCTTCATGCGGCAGCCGAGAGTATTCTCTCGCGGTTACCCCTCTCGCCGGACGCCGCAGCGACAACGGCCGCGATGAGTACGGGCAGCCGTAGCAGACTCTCTGCCGAATTGACGCAGGCATATATAAACAGCGGAACATCCCATATACTCGCCGTATCGGGTATGCACGTCGGGATAGTATTCCTGCTGGTCAATACGCTTTTGAGGTGGATGGCTCTCCTACGTCACGGCCGGATAATCAAGAACATAGCCGTTACCGTTGTTATATGGCTCTACGCTCTCGTGTGCGGTCTGACGCCGAGCGTACAGCGCGCGGCGGTGATGTTCACCATACTTCAGACCGCCGGCAGCCTCTCGAGAGAGATAAATATGACCAATATCCTTGCCGGCACAGCCTTCATAATCATCGCCACAGACCCCGATGCGATGTTCGATACGGGATTTCTCCTCTCGTTTGCCGCCGTTGCAGGCATAATATCCGCCGTCGGTCTGGCAGCCCCGCACCTGCCGAAAGAGCGTAACTCAATGGTAACAAGAGATATAATCATACTTCTGATAACCGGCATCGCAGCCTTCGCCGCCACAATGCCGCTCATATCGCACATCTACGGCAGGGTGGCCGTCGCCGGCGTAGTGTTGTCGCCTTTGATAATACTCTGTGCCGCGATAATCGTAATCGTGTCGGTGCTGTGGATTATCTTTCCTATATCGTGGTTCGCACCGCTGTTCGCGGCGTTGTTGGAGCGCGTCGCATCATTCCAGAATGAGATTGTCGGGGCTGCCGCGACGTGGAGATGGTCATATATCGACTTCAGACTATCCTCTACATCAGTAATCCTTATCTACGCTGCGGCGGCACTTTTAATCATCGCGGCCGAGGTGCGCCGCACAAAGAGTGTGTATGCAACAGAGTAACAAGATGGCGGCGGATGCAATCTCCGCCGCCACGTTCAACTTTTTGCACCGCTCATGCAGTCTCAATGCCGCTCATGCACGATATGCATAAGAAATCCGCCGCCCGGGGCAAGGTCTACCGTTACCTTGCCGTCGCTGCCAATCGTACGCTCCTCGCGCACATAATCCGATGCTATGGCAGCGGCATTTGCTCCGTCGTACCACAAAACCACTTTGCAGCCGGAGCCGGCATCGACTATCGGCGAGAGATTCACCTCTATCGTGCGCGCACTCCACGAGGTCATACCGCCCACATACCAGTCACTCCCCGAGCGGCGTGCCGTAACCACATACTCGCCCAGCGAGCCTGAAAGAACAACGGTTTCGTCCCACACCGTCGGCACGGAGGCGATGATATCCAAACACTCCCTCTCCCGCTCATACATCGACGGCGAGTCGCACAACATCGAGAGCGGAGCAAAGAACACGGCATAGGCCGCAAGTTGGTGGCAGCGCGTACCCTGACTCATCGGCTCCCCGGACACGGGACGGAAGTTATCACGCGAGCCGTTGCGCATAGCCCCAGGTGTATAGTCAGCCGGCCCCGCCACAAGGCGCGCAAAGGGTATGGTAACATCGTACTGCGGATGGTCTACCTCCACGCCGGCCCACTTCATCTGCTCCAGACCGTAGACACCCTCGAAGTTGAGTACATTGGGGTAGGTGCGGTTAAGACCCGTAGGCTTGTAGGTGCCGTGAAAGTCGAGAACAAGGCGATGGAGTGCGGCAGCGGCGGCGGCACGGTAATGGAACTGAACCATCTGAGCGTCATCGCGGTCGCAGAAATCTATCTTGAAGCCTTTGATGCCCATATCTGAATAGTATTCGCACACACCCTCCACATCGCGGTTGAAGGCGTTATAGCCCGCCCACAGGATAAGTCCCACGCCGCGCTCGTCGGCATAGCGCACCAAGGCGGGCAAATCTATCTCGGGTACCACCTGCATAAGGTCGTTGGCAAATCTTACCGACCACCCCTCGTCGAGGATGACATACTCTATGCCGTTTGCGGCCGCAAAGTCGATATATGCCTTGTAGGTGGGCATATTGACACCGGTAACGAAGTCCACGCCGCGCAGAGCGCAGTTGTTCCACCACTCCCACGCCACTTTGCCCGGACGTATCCACGACGTGTCGTCCACGCGCGAGGGCGAGGCCAATCTCCATACAATATCCGATTCTGCTATACGACTCTCCTCGTCGGCGATAACCATTATACGCCAGGGGAAAGAGCGTGCGCCGCTGCATCGGGCGATATACTCCTCTCTCTCCCGAACAATACCCTGCAACATATTGTAACCGCCCGTCTCGACCAGTCGGGGCAGAGGTGCGAAGTCGGCCTGAAGACAGTCGCCCGCCTCGGGTTTGAAGAGGAACATACCCGCATAGTTCTCTACATCGGACTCGGCAAAACATATTTTCACACCGCGACTCTCGACCGTCAGCGGCGTAAAGGCAAGGCGTCCGCACTCGGCATCGGCGAGCGTTGTAACAGTATACGTGTTCTCAAATGATGTGAAATAGGGGTCGTTATGCTCGCCCGTAAGGTTGTTGTAGGCTATCCACAACTTCGATTCAGGGTCAAGACCGAAACGCGCCGTCTCCAAAGCAACCTCATACTCGCCGCCGCGATGCGACGAAAAACGGTATGCCACGCCGTCATCATAGGCGCGAAACTCCACAGAGAACCCCTCCCTAAACTCGAGCAAAAGCGTATTGCAGCGGTCCACGACACTGTCGCGCATATATAATGGCGAGGCGACACGCTCATCGACCTTGCCGCGACGCGTACGCAGCAGACGACTGCCGACACCCCACGCACTTCCGTCCGTAAGGTGCATCGCCGCCTCGGAGGGTCCGACCGCCTGCCGGCCGTCGTATGACACCGTATACGATATCCTGTCTGCGACGCTTATCTCAACAGCAATGCGTCCGTCGGGCGAGGAGAGTGCGAAACGCGAACCCTTGCCCTCTGCCGCAGAGGCGATGCATACGACTGCCGCGAGCATGATGAAAACCCTAATCTTTCTCATAGTTCACCGATTGTCATCTGTATCTGCACCGACTGCTCGTGGATGATGCGCAGTATATTTTTCACGAACTCTGCATCGAGACCCATCTGCTCCGACTGCAACTCGCGGCGGCGCAGCATATCGTCGTAGCGCTGCGCCTGCAACACCGACAAGGCGTGTTCGCGTTTGTAGTGTCCTATATCACGCGCCACCGCCATACGACGCGCAAGCAACGCAAGCAACTCATCATCAAGAGCATCTATCTCGCCGCGCATACCCTCAAGTCCCGCCTCCGCAGCGACCGTGCCATCCGTGTCGCGTATCACCAACGAACCCATAATATCCGACAACACCTCGGGCGTTATCTGCTGACGGCTGTCGCTCAAGGCATCGTCGGGCGAGCAGTGCGCCTCGACAAACAACCCGTCAAACCCCAAATCCATCGCCTGCTGCGACAGCGAAGATACAAACTCCCGCCTGCCGCCCAGATGACTCGGGTCGCAGAACAACGGCAACTGCGGCAGACGCCTGTGCAACTCTATCGGTATGCCCCACAACGGCGTGTTGCGGTATTGCGTGCGCCGGTACTCGCTGAACCCCCTATGCACGGCACCTATACGTCTTATACCGGCATTGTAAAGGCGTTGCAGAGCGCCTATCCACAACTCGAGGTCGGGATTCACGGGGTTTTTGACCAGCACGGTGATATCTTCTCCGCGCAGCGCATCGGCTATCTCCTGCACGGCAAAGGGGTCGGCGGAGGTGCGCGCACCTATCCATAATATATCCATACCTGCGCGCAGTGCCGCCACAACGTGTCGCGGCGTTGCCACCTCGACAGCCGTATACATACCTGTCTCACGTCTCACGCGCGCGAGCCACTCAAGGCATATATCGCCACGCCCCTCGAAGCCGCCGGGCTTTGTACGGGGCTTCCAGACACCCGCACGAAAGACCTTTACACCCGCAGCACAGAGGCGGCGGGCGGTCTCCATAACCTGCTCTTCGCTCTCGGCACCGCACGGACCGGCGATAACCGTCGGACGGTGTGCGCACTCAAATATCAAAGGCAACAACTCCATATCACTTCGCATAGACGTAACGTACATATGGTGCAAATATACGTATTTTTACAAAAAAGGAGCGCATATAATATAAATCGGCGTCATGGTTGTCGTTGCGCCCGGATTTTGCATAACAACAGCCACAGATAACAACAAAAGAGCGAATACTCCCGTCGCAACGGCAGTTTGTCGACGGTTTTTTTGCACCGTTAAAATAATTTTATTATATTGCGACCGATTGTATGTGCGCGATGCCATGCGACCGTAAAAATAAAACTAACTTGTAATATTTATTGATATGAAAAAAATCTTCTTTGCTATTGCAGCCTTGTGCCTTGTTGGTACTTGGTCGTGTAGTTTCGACGATTCGGACATAAACGACCGTCTCGGCGACCTCGAGGACCGCGTAACCGCAATAGAATCGCAACTCGAGCAGATTAATTCGGATTTGCAGACGCTCGACAGAATAACCGACCTGCTCAATAAGAACGGTGTCGTATCGAGTGTAGAACCCAACGCAACCGGTACGGGCTATATCGTTACCGTAACCTATTTCGATGCCGAGACTCCCGCAAAGACCTTCGAGATTGTAAACGGCAAGGACGGCAGCAAGGGCGAGGACGGCACAGGTTCCGTTGTCGGCGTGAAACTCGACAATGCGACCAACCGCTGGTACTGGACCGTCGACGGCCAGCCTCTCTACGGCAACGACGGAGAATATCTCTGGACCTCGGGCAAAGATGGACAGGATTCAGATTTCAACATAGACGGCACCGGCACAGGCAATGTCAAGTTGGCGTATATGGATAAAACCACCAACGGTCCTGCGGATACCAAGGATAATGCCGTTGATGAAACGCTCTATCTGTGGGTATACAACAGCGCACTTAACAAGTATGTGAATCGCGGAACCGTTCCCTCGAGCACCAAGACGCTTGTATCGGCAAAGTTCGAGAATGGCGTGCTGACAATCTATCAGGACGGCGAAGAGGTCTTCTCGAGCGAGATTCAGGCTAACGGCTTGGCTGTTACCCTTGTCGCAGACGACAAGACGGTTGCAGAACACTCAACCGTAAAACTTACGGCAAATGAAGATACCGTATTTACTGTCAATGTTTCCGGTGCAAGCACGAACTATGCACTCAAGGCTTCGATGCAGAACGGCGACGGTTATACCGTCAAGGTTAAGGACAGCAATGTTACCGTTAAGGCCGAGGAAGATGCAACTGATGACAAACTCTTTATCGAGGTTTTGGACGGCAACAAGTGCTACCACACCTGGGTGCTTCTCACGCTTAACGGCAATGTAGACCCCGAACCCGGACCGGGTGAGGCAGATTATCATGCTACCTTATCGCTCCCGCAGACCAATGATGATGATTATCTGCCGGTAGCATTTGGCGACAAATCTACAGGAATGCCCGAGACGGTTTCGACAACGCTTGTCGTAACTCTTGACAAGCCAGCAACAGAGACTTTGACCTTAACTCTCGACAAAGTTCCTTTCTATGATGACCCTGACGACACGTCAAGTTGGGCGCCAGATGAAGTTGGCGGATTGACCTTCGAGAAAACTATAACATTCGCGGTAGGCGAGCAGACTAAAACCGTAACTGTTACCTTTAACCGTTCCGGTCTTGAGAATGACAATGGTGCTGCCTTTGCTGTTACGTCTTCAAATGTAACATACGACCGCGCAGGCTTTTATATAGCGAACAACTTCACTGTACCTTACACACTTACCGCAGATATGTTCGATACAACATACACTACCGATATTGAGAAAATGTTCGACGGCAATTCGGAAACGTATATGAAATTCAATGTAACGAACGCCAATATGGATTACAAGAATATTTACACTTTCGGTTATTGGTTCGATATGACGCTTCCTGAAAATGTATATGTCGGAGGAGTGCGTTATCAGAATGCTGACGGAGGTTATCCTGGAGAGGTCGGATACGCAGTATCGACTGACGGAACTACATTTTTAGGTCCTTATTCAAAGATTTCCGGTAACCTAACTGCCAACAATTGGTTTACAATTACCACAAGCAATTTGGCTGGTGCTAAAGCACTTCGTTTCTGCGTTACAAAGATTTATACCTCAGGAACATATGCCGGTATGGCAACGCAGCCTAATTACGACTGCCGCGTGGCAGAGTTTGAATTGCTGGTAATGTACTAAAAATTTGCAAAGAGACGAGAGAGGATTTGCGTCCTCTCTCTTTCTCCGTTTCAGACCTATTTTCTGTCTCACAACGAAATATGGTCAAAAATACAGACCGAATTATACTTAAATAAATCATATATGAGAAAAATTTTGACAGCAGTGGCTGTATTGTGTCTTGCAGGAGGTGCGTGGTCTTGCTCCACCAACAAAGGCATCGACGGCGACGGCGATAACAAACAGCCCGACGACATAATACCCGAAACACCCGACGACAGCGAGTGGCGCGACGACGTGGATAACCACAAATCTCTTATCGAGAGCGACCTCGATAAACTCGCAACACTGTCCGACCTTATCGAGGAGACAGGATATGTATCTGCCGTGAAATCTTCGGGCAACGGATATACCGTTACCGTATCATACTTCGACGGCAGCGACGATGCAACGCTCAAACTCGCAGCATACGTCAATACAACCGACGACGACGAGGAGAACGGCTCCAACATCGGTGTGGCATACGACACCAACACCACACGTTGGAACTGGACATCCGCCGGTAAAACAATCACCACATCGCAAAAAGTCCTCTACACATCGGAGCAGGGCGACGTCGAGGTACGCCTGGCAGCCGCAGCAGCCGACAGCGACCCATGGCGGCCCGCCGGCAAGGATGATGTTTACGAGGATGCAACGCTTTGGTTGTGGTCGAAGGTCGCAGGTGCAGACAACTGGAACAATCACGGTGCAATGCCGCAGGAGTTGTTGAGTGCCGCATACAGCGGCAGCACACTCACCGTATATCAGAACGGTGCAGAGTTGCTGAAACTTACTACGGGCAAGCCGGCTGACGGTGATGATATAATCTTCAGAAGGCACAAAACCCTCAAGACAGACAAATACTATATCATCACGGCGGTATACAACGGCAAGACATATCTGCTTCAGCCCGTTGCCGTTACGGACAACACCAAGCCTGCAAGCGGACCGTTTGCCAAGGTTGTGCTGTTGTCGAACTCGGGTCTGACGCACAATGGCGGCACCCTCAAGGGCGAGAAAGTCGCTGACTATGCCGTAAAGATGCTTGACGGCAATCTGTTCGAGATGGCCAAGAAGCCCGGGTATATTATGCATTGCGACACGAAGGTTCTCTTCTGGCAGGGTATCGGTGAGGCGTACAAACTCGAGGGCAGCAAACTTATCGGCACGAGCGGCAGCGCTACGGTCGATGTACGCTGCGACGGCAAGCAGTGGTCGTCTGACATCACGTCAGACTGCATAATAAAGATTTACGGCAGCGACACCATCGGCGATGATGGCAACATCGACCCGGACCCGGGAACAGACCCCGACCCGGGTACTGACCCCGACCCCGACCCCGACCCTGACCCGGACCCCGACCCGGGAACCGACCCTGACCCCGATAAGCCGGTAGACCCGCAGCCGCCGACGCCGGCCGACAAGGTGAGAATCGAAATACTGGCAACGGATGACAATGGTTATCTGCCGGTAGCATGCGACGGAGTATCTTATTCGTGGTTGCCGGAGACGATTACGATAGGTGTTACGTTATCACTCAACGGTTCTGCGACTGACAACCTTACGTTCTATCTCTCGTGTCAAGGCTATCAGGTAAACAATCTATACTTGAGCAGCAGCACGCTGACGATAGGCAAGGGGCAGACATCGGGTTCGGTTAATATATCATTCTCTCGCAGCGGTCTTAAAAGCGACAGCAGTTACTTCACCGTAACCGTAGACCAGAGCAGGCTGCCGCAGGGCATTGGTTTGTCAAGCAGCAATTCGGTATCTGCGCGCATTGCCAACAACTTCCAGGCGAAGTACCCTCTCACGGCAAATATGATTAGCGGCAACTACTTCGACTCCGCAAACGGCCCCGGGAACATGACTGACCGCAATGCCGCCACCTACACCACATTCTCGCACAACGCCAATGACTACAAAGACAGTTGGGGCGGAGACTGGTACACCAACGGTTATACATACGGTTACTACTTCTATGTGAACGGTTTGGACAGGCTCGTCATAAAGCATATCCGTTTCAAGAACTTTATGGAGGGCAGGTTTGCGACCGGTTATCCTACGGCGGTAACAGTTGCCACGAAGGTACCCAACTCGACGATGTACCAGAACAACGTAACGACCAAAAACATATCGTCGAGCGTGAGTGAGTATTCTAATAACTTCTACTACTACCGCACCGACGGTCAGGGTTACTGGACGCAGGTTGCGCAGGTATCGTCCATGCTCATCGGCATCCCGGGCTACAACGGCAGCCTCAGCAACTCTTACGGTGCAAAGAGCGGTGGCGACTGCCGCATAGACGAGTTGGAGATATTCGTTATGTATTAATACGCTCGCGCAAGCGCCACAAACAAAAAGAGAGGATTCGAATCCTCTCTTTTTTTGTAGACTAATTTGCGGTAAGAGCAAAAATTATTACTTTTGCATTTGATGCACATATTTTGCGTCAAAAGAGACAAACAGAGTAATGTACAACTAAAAAATAACAGAAAAAATGGTTACTATCGACACTTATGATTTCGCAGGCAAGCGCGCCATAATCCGTGTGGATTTCAACGTACCCCTTGACAGCGAAGGCAATGTTACGGACGACACCCGCATTCGTGCGGCAATGCCCACAATCAAAAAGGTACTTGAGAAGGGCGGCGCGGCTATCCTTATGTCGCACCTCGGACGTCCCAAAAAGAACAACGATATGAAATACTCGCTCGGACAGATTGTGCCGGCAGTGGAGAAGCGCCTGGGTCAGACCGTACTCTTTGCAGGCGACTGCATGGGCGACAAGGCGGCCGAGATGGCGGCTGCACTCAAGCCCGGCGAGGTGATGATGCTCGAGAACCTGCGTTTCTACGCCGAGGAGGAGGGCAAACCTCGCGGTCTGGCGGAGGATGCGTCCGAGGAGGAGAAAAAGGCTGCAAAAAAGGCACTCAAAGAGGGTCCGCAGAAAGAGTTCGTAAAGAGACTCGCGTCGTATGCAGACTGCTATATCAACGATGCCTTCGGAACTGCTCACCGCTCACACGCCTCGACGGCTCTCATAGCCAAATACTTCCCCAATGACAAGATGTTCGGCTATCTTATGCAGAACGAACTCAAGGCTATCGACAATGTGCTTCAGAATCCACAGCGTCCCTTCTGCGCCATCGTCGGCGGCTCGAAGGTGTCGAGCAAAATCACCGTCATCAAGTCGCTTATGGAGAGAGTCGATTCGATTATCCTCGGCGGCGGCATGACTTACACCTTCTCGGCTGCACAGGGAGGTCATGTAGGCAAGTCGATATGCGAACCCGATATGTTCCCCGTAGCCCTCGAGGTACTTAAGACGGCGCAGGAGAAGGGTGTCAAACTCGTATTCTCACCCGACGCTCTCGTGGCTGACGACTTCTCGCAGGAGGCCAACACCCAGTATGCATCGGTACGCGCTATTCCCGAAGGCTGGGAAGGCGTAGATATCGGTCCCGAAGGCAAGAAGGCTTTCCGCGAGCATATCCTCGGCTGCAAAACTATCCTCTGGAACGGTCCTGTCGGCGTATTCGAGATTGACAAGTTCGCAACAGGCTCACAGTCCGTTGCCGAGGCTATCGCCGAGGCCACGCAGAACGGAGCCTACTCGCTTATCGGCGGCGGCGACTCCGTTGCCTGCGTAAACAAACTCGGTCTTGCGGACAAAGTATCGTATATATCGACCGGCGGCGGCGCTCTGCTCGAATACATCGAGAACGGAGACCTCCCGGGCGTAGCGGCTATACGCGAATAACAGACAGCCACCTGCGCCCCGCAAATACAGCGGGGCGCTTTTCTTTAACCGGCGGCAACAACAAGAAACGACACACAATGAAAAAGAGAATTTTAACCATATTGATTGCATCGGCTATGACGGTTTCGGCAAAGGAGGGCAGCAAAGTGCCTGCAATAGATGTAACCAACTTCGACGAGGGTATAGCCCTCAACGAGGATTTTTATCAGCATTTCACAGGCGGCTGGCAGGCCAAAAACCCGCTTAAACCCGAATATTCACGTTACGGTGCTTTCGACGTGTTGGCAGAGAACAACGAGAAACGCATAAACGACCTCTTTACCAGCATGACGAAGAACGAATATCCCGAGGGCAGCACCGACCGCAAGATAACCGACCTCTACACGCTCGGTCTGGACTCGGTACGCCTCAACAAAGAGGGTGCGGAACCCGTAAAAAATGGTATCAAAGCGCTGTTGGCTATCAAAAAGAGGTCGCAACTGACAGAGGTGCTGGCACAGATGCATCGCAACATCGCCGCACCATTCTTCGGCATAAGCATCGGCACCGACCTGATGAACAGCAATGAGTATGCTCTCTATGCCGGTCAGAGCGGTCTGATAATGGGCAATCGCGACTACTATCTGGATGATGAGCATCAATCCAAGCGCGAAGCATATGTCGAGTATCTGAAAAAACTCTTTACCCTTGCCGGTATGAACAAAAAGAGCGCATCGGCAGCCGCTGACGCCACACTGCGCATAGAGACCGCACTCGCCGAAAAGATGTGGTCGAAAGTCGAGTTGCGCAACGTGCAGGCACAGTACAATCCCCTCTCGCGCGATGAGTTCTTTGCACGATACGGAGGCGTTGTGGACTGGCAGGAGTACTTCAACCGTATAGGCATACCCGACTTCGACCGTATTATAGTTATGCAGCCGTCGGCATTGGACAACTCGGCGGCGGTGATGTCCGGGACACCCGTCGAGGATATACGCTGTTATCTCGCAGCGCTCTATCTCGACAGCGCGGCATCGTTCCTGAGCGACGACTTCACCTCGGCATCATTCGAATTTCACGGACGCACCATGTCGGGAGCGCAGCAGCAGCGTCCGCGTTGGAAGCGCGCTATGGCTGTTCCCAACGGCGTACTCTCGGAGGCTGTGGGCAAGATGTATGTCGAACTATACTTCCCCGAGAGCGACAAGCAGCGTATGTCGGAACTTGTGAGAAACCTCCAAAAGGCGCTCGGAGAGCATATCGACGCTCTGGAGTGGATGTCGGACGAGACCAAGTCCAAGGCTCGCGAGAAACTCGCCGCCTTCACCGTCAAGATAGGCTATCCGGACAAGTGGAAGGACTATTCCGACCTCAAGATTGATGCCTCGAAGTCATATTGGGAAAATATCGTGGCGGCACGCGACTGGGCGCATATGGATGACGTATCGAAGTACGGCAAACCAGTAGACCGTGATGAGTGGTTCATGTCGCCGCAGACGGTGAACGCCTATTACAACCCCACGACAAACGAGATATGTTTCCCTGCGGCCATCCTTCAGCCGCCGTTCTACAATCCCGATGCCGACGATGCGGTGAACTACGGCGCCATAGGTGTGGTTATAGGCCACGAGATGACGCACGGCTTCGACGACCAGGGCCGCAACTTCGACAAGGACGGCAATATGAACAACTGGTGGACAGAGGCTGATTCCGAGGCGTTCAAGAGCCGTACCGAGGTACTCGTGAAGCAGTTCGACGCCATAGAGGTGCTGCCCGGCATACATGCCAACGGCTCCCTCACCATTGGGGAGAACATCGCCGACCAGGGTGGTCTGCGCGTGGCTTATACGGCACTGCAAAACACTGTCAAGGATAACGAGCCTGCACCCATAGACGGTTATACTGCCGCACAGCGCTTCTACATAGCCTACGCCACCCTCTGGGGACAGAATATACGCGACACGGAGGTCGAGCGCCTCACGAAAGTGGACGTACACTCGCTCGGCAAGTGGAGAGTAAACGCAACCCTGCGCAATCTTCAGACCTTCTGCGACGCCTTCGGCATAACGGAGGGTGCGATGTATATGCCCGAAGAGGAGAGGGTTATAATATGGTAGCGCTATGGCTGTCATAAGACTTACAAAGGAGTTTTCGTTTGAGGCGGCGCACGCCCTCGAGGGATACGACGGCAAGTGCCGCCACATACACGGACACTCGTATCGGCTCGCGGTTACGGTTATCGGTACGCCGCGCAAGGGAGACGACGACCCCAAGGCGGGTATGACTCTCGACTTCGGAGTTCTGAAAAGCATCGTCAGCAGCGAGATTGTGGAGCGTCTCGACCATACGCTCATAGTGCGTCGCGGTGCGGGAGACAACACACTGCTCGACCGTCGTTTCGGCAATATTGTCGAGGTGGATTACCGCCCGACGTGCGAAAATATGCTTGCCGACTTTGCCGGTCGTCTTGCAGTTCGTATGCCCGAAGGCGTGAGGCTGCACTCGATGCGCCTGCACGAGACCGCAACATCATACGCCGAATGGTATGCCGAAGACCAGTAATCAAGGAATAACACTATATTTATGCCAAAGAAAGTTTTTCTTGTAGACGCTTATGCGTTGATTTTCAAGTACTACTACGCCTTTATGCGTCGTCCCATGCGCAACCGCGCGGGAATGAACACCTCGATTGTCTTCGGCTTCACGAAGTTTCTGCGCGATATACAGAAACGCGAACACCCCGACCTTATAGGCGTGGCCTTCGACCCCAAAGGCGGCACATTCCGCAATGAGATGTACCCCGAATACAAGGCCAACCGCCCCGCAACTCCCGAAGATATCATCGCCTCGGTACCCTATATCAAACGACTGCTCGACGCCATGTATATACCCATACTGGAGGTCGAGGGGTATGAGGCGGACGACGTGATAGGCACGCTGGCCCACAAAGGCGTACAAGCCGGCTACGAGGTCTATATGGTAACGCCAGACAAGGACTACGGTCAGTTGGTAGACGACCATTGCAGCATCTACCGGCAGAAAGATGACGGCATAGAGATTCTGGGCCGCAAGGCGATATGCGACAAGTACGGTATCGACGACCCTGTGTTGGTGCGCGATATCCTTGCCTTGTGGGGCGACTCGGCGGACAATATCCCGGGTGTGCCGGGCATAGGCGAGAAGAGCGCCTGCAAATTAGTGCAGACATGGGGTACCTGCGAGAATATATTGCAAAACGTCTCCTCGATAAAGGGCCGTCAGGGCGAAAGCATTGCAGCCTGGGGCGATAAACTGCTCCTGGCAAAGCGTCTGACAACAATATGTCTCGATGCACCCATAGAGTTTGTACCCGACAATCTTGTCGTCTGTCCTCCCAATATCGACGCTTTGCGTGCGCTCTTCGCCGAACTCGATTTCCGTTTATTCATGAACGATTTGTCGAACCTCGCACCGCTTGAAGATACGGGCGACATACCGCACGCAGCACCGCAGACGCAGTTGGCCGACGCCACATGGCTGAAAACACACGCAGCACAGGCCGCCGCGCTGGCAGGGCAGGGAGACCTGTTCGACACCACTGCCGCAACGGATTCCATATCGGCATCGGAATCAGACCTCTTTACCGTTGCGGCAAAAGAGAGTGCCTCGGCGACCGAAAAGAGCATAACCGCTGTCGGCAACACCGCTGCGGAGCGAGATATACTCGGCGCGGAATACGACAGAGTATCTACTGTAGAACACGAATATACCATAGCCGCCACGCCGCAGGAAGTGGCAGAGGTAGTGCGCAAAGTATCTCTATACGACGAGTTCTGTTTCGACACCGAGACTTCGGGATTCGATATCTTCAACGACAGGATTGTCGGCATGTCGATTGCCGTCGAGCCGCACAAAGCGTGGTACATACCCTTCGACGGGGTGCATAACGATGAGTATGCCGCGCTGCTGCGGCCACTGTTTGCCGATGCGGGCAAAGCCAAGGTGGGGCAGAACATCAAGTTCGATATCATGGTTCTCAGCCGCATAGGGATAGAGGTGGCAGGTCCCAAGTACGACACGATGATTATGCACTACCTGCTCGACCCCGAAGCGCGACACAACCTCACAGCACTCTCCATACGCTATCTGAATTACGCTCCCATAGAGATTGAGACTCTTATAGGTCGCGGCGCAAAGCAGCTGACGATGGATATGGTGGCGGTAGAGCGTGTAGCGGAGTATTGCGCCGAGGATTCGGATATAACATTGCAACTCAAACATATACTGTGGCCGCAACTCAAAGAGCAGGAACTTGAGAAACTCTACTTCGATGTCGAGGAACCGCTTATCGACGTGCTGGCGCAGATGGAACTTACGGGTGTATGCATCGACTCGCGTATGCTGAACGGATATGCAAGCGAGTTGAGTGTGCGTATGGCTGAACTGGAGCGTATGGTGCGCGAGGAGGCCGGCGACCCGACACTGAACATCAACTCCACACGTCAGTTGGGCGAGACGCTCTTTGTGAAGATGCGTATTGCCGAGAAGCCCAAGATGACCCGAACCAAACAGTTCTGCACCGAGGAGGAGTATCTCCAGAACTTTGCCGACAAGCATCGCATAGTGGCTCTCATTTTGGAGTATCGCAGCGTGAAAAAACTCCTCTCGACCTATATCGAGGCGCTGCCGGCACTGGTCAATACCGCGACGGGACGCATACACACCTCGTTCAACCAGGCTGTTACGGCTACCGGACGTCTGTCGTCGGCTAATCCCAATCTTCAAAACATACCGGTGCGTGATGAGATGGGCCGCCGCATACGCGAGGCCTTCATACCCTCGGACAGCGACCACCTGCTGCTGTCGGCCGACTACAGTCAGGTCGAACTGCGCATAATGGCGCATCTGAGCGGCGACGAAGGGTTGATTGATGCCTTCTGCAAGGGCGAGGATATTCACACCGCGACGGCTGCGCGGCTCTTCGGCAAGAGTATCGGCGAGGTTACGGATGAGGAGCGCCGGCGTGCCAAGACCGCCAACTTCGGCATTATATACGGCATATCGGCATTTGGTCTCAGTCAGCGGTTAGAGATACCGCGCGGCGAGGCCAAGACCATTATCGAGGACTATTTCGCCTCCTACCCCAAGGTGCGCGAATATATGGACAATGCCGCAGAACAGGCCCGAAGCAAAGGCTATGTATCGACAATATACGGTCGCCGCAGATACCTGGCCGACATATCGTCGCGCAACGCCATAGCACGCGGATATGCCGAGCGAAACGCCATCAACGCACCGATACAGGGCAGTGCCGCCGATATAATGAAGATTGCCATGACGCGTGTAGCACGCGAGTTCGCACTCCGGGGGCTAAAGTCGCGTATGATTTTGCAGGTACACGACGAGATTGTGGTAGATGTGCTTCGTTCGGAACTCGATACGGTTACGGATATCGTCCGTGAGGCGATGGAGGGTGCAGCACAACTCTCGGTACCTCTCACAACCGACTGCGGCGTAGGCACCAACTGGCTTATGGCGCATTAAATAGTGCGGCGAAACAACTTTCTCAGCGATATATTAATAAAAATGGTTGTCAGATGTCTCTGACAACCATTTTTATTAATTGGCTGACCGATTAGAGTATACCCTGCTCGAGCATAGCCTGTGCAACCTTCATGAAGCCTGCTATATTGGCGCCCTTCATGTAGTTGATATATCCGTCGGCCTCGGTACCGTACTTGAGGCACGCCTCGTGTATCGAACTCATAATGTGGTGCAGACGTGCATCGACCTCCTCGGCTGTCCAATTCAGTTTCTGCGCATTCTGCGTCATCTCGAGACCCGAAGTAGCCACGCCGCCGGCATTCACTGCCTTGCCCGGACCATAAGGAATCTTCGCTGCGATGAACGCATCGATAGCCTCGGGACGGCATCCCATGTTCGATACCTCGGCAACAACCTGCACGCCATTGGCAATCAGAGCCTTGGCATCGTCGCCGTTAAGTTCGTTCTGCGTTGCGCAGGGCATTGCGATATCGACCTTAACCTCCCAGGGCTTGCGGCCTGCGATGAACTTCGAACCGGCGAACTTGCGTGCATAAGGCTCGACAACGTCGTTGTTCGAAGCGCGCAACTCAAGCATATAGGCAATCTTCTCGGCATTGAGACCCGCCTCATCATAGATATATCCGTCGGGACCCGATATCGTTACGACCTTGGCACCCAGTTCGGTAGCCTTGCTTGCAGCACCCCATGCAACATTACCGAAGCCGGAGATGGCAATCGTCTTGCCCTCGAGGCTCTTGCCTGCCGTCTCGAGCATCTGCTTGAGGAAGTATACGGCACCGTAACCCGTTGCCTCGGGACGTATAAGCGAACCGCCGTAGGTCATACCCTTACCCGTCAGCACACCCGTATTCTCGCGTGCCAACTTGCGGTACATACCGTAGAGGTAGCCTATCTCGCGACCGCCGACACCGATATCACCGGCAGGAACGTCAGTCTCGGGACCGATATGGCGCCACAACTCTGTCATAAAGGCCTGGCAGAAACGCATAACCTCACGGTCGGACTTGCCTTTGGGGTTGAAGTCCGAGCCACCCTTAGCACCGCCCATAGGCAGCGTCGTAAGAGCATTCTTGAAAATCTGCTCGAAGCCGAGGAACTTCAGAATCGAGGGGTTCACCGAGGGATGAAAACGCAGACCTCCCTTGTAGGGGCCTATCGCGTTGTTAAACTGGAAGCGGTAACCTGTATTGACCTGCACCTCGCCTTTGTCATCGACCCACACCACCTTGAAGGTGAAACTGCGGTCAGGCTCAACGATACGCTCGGCAATGCGGTTTGCCTCAAATTCGGGATGACGGTTATAGGTCTCCTCTACCGTTGCAAGAACCTCACGAACCGCCTGAAGGTACTCGCTTTCGCCGGGATGACGACGCTCGAGTTCAGCCATTAAGTTGTTTACATTCATACTTTTAGTTATAAATTGTTTTGGTTGTTCCGTTTACACTTGATTTGCTCTGAAATCGAAAACAAATATAAGACAATTTTTGTAACATTGTAACGCCGCACTACAAAAATTCATTGCGCAGAGCATCTATAAAATCGCCGTGTCGCGACCACAGAGGCTCTGTCTGCAACCACAACTCGCGCGCACGCACCCATGCCGCTGCGCGCGACGACTCCGCAGCAGCCATAAACGCCTCATCTGCCGGATGTTCATCGCGGCAGAACTCATCGACAACAGCCCTGTAACGACCTTCAAGCAGCGACGCGGCATCTCTCTCTATCGCACCCGTGCGGCGGAACGAGGCCCACGCCGCCAGCAGCGCACCCTCGGCGCTGTCAGCAATATCCATAGCCGTCTGCTCATATAGAGCATACTCCTCCTCAGCAACATAGCAGAAGCATAGCAGCGGCGTAGCACCCAGATGGTCTTCGGGGTCCAACTCGAGCAGCAACTCCAGTATAGCCATCGCCATCTCGGTATCGCCTGCCAAAAAGTGGTCTACACCCGAAGCGTATGTCGTCTCCAACGCGGCACGGCTCTCGGCGTGGTTCCACTCCAAGGGCGTAAGTTCATCGTCAGGTATAATCTCCGCAAGGCGGCGGAATGATGCATAGCGCACATCGCACGCACCATAGAAATCGCCCTTCTCCTGCAATTCATAAGAGCGTTTGAGTTCACGGGCGAAGTCGCTGCGGCCGCCTCGGGCCTCAATCTCGTAGGTCTGGTGATTTGTCGGTCGCAAGTGATAGCGTA
>JAFLRT010000090.1 GCA_022511295.1 Alistipes sp.
GTAAATGAGAACAGACTGGAAATTACCTGCGGCGAGGCTCCCTATTTGGTAAGCAGATACGATACGGTAACAGGTGAGCCTATTCCGATAGAGAGCCGCATCGGTCTGCTCGACAGAAAGCTGCGGGTCGTTGGAGAGAATACGGAGACGACGGGCGAATGGCTGAAAGCGGCACAGTCGGCATATATGAGCATCTACGGTTATGAGTGGCAGGGCGACAATCTTGTACTTGCCCGTGAAGCACTGCTCTATACTTTCATAGATTATTACAAAGCGAAGTTCGGCGGTGAGCCGCAACTCAAATCGCTGTTATATATCGCCTATATCATTTCGTGGAATATCTGGCAGATGGACGGATTGAAGGGGGTGATACCCGATACCTGCGGAGAACGCCGGATTGTGGAGCACACTATATTCGGAGACGAGGAGCGGATATCCGTTTGTCAAGGTTGCAAGAATGATGATATTCGTACCCACAACGGCACATACGCCCTTATCAAAGATTGGAACGCGAAGAAGGGCAAAGAGAAAATAAGATTCATCGACCTCATAAAATAGTTATGCAGTATTTTTCGTCATTAAAGCCCAAACTGATTTATGTGTTCCGCATCAACGATGCGGCTCATAAAGGTTGCCTCAAAATTGGTGAGACCACTTTTGAGGATGGCGATATAACATTACAGCCAAACAGTTCTGCGCTGAACAAAGCAGCGAAGAAACGCATTGACCAGTACACCCAAACCGCAGCCATCGATTATGAGCTGCTTTATACCGAGCTGACTATCTTTGTTCGGGACAAGATGATTGGTGCTTTCAATGACAAGGAGGTACACGATGTTCTTCTTCGCAGCGGTGTGAAACGCAAGGTTTTTGACACCGCCAACAATGCAAACGAGTGGTTTGAGACTGACCTTGAAACTGTAAAGAAGGCTATCGCAGCCGTTAAAGCAGGCAGAAAATCGTTGCACGCTTCCGAGATTACGATAGACCGCTCTCCGATTGACTTCCGACCCGAACAGCGTGAGGCAATCGAGAAAACCTTAAAACAGTTTAAGAAGAGCAATCAGATGCTGTGGAACGCAAAAATGCGTTTCGGTAAAACGCTCTCCGCGCTTCAAGTAGTCAAAAGGTACGAGAAATTCCGCCGCGTGCTTATTCTTACCCACCGTCCTGTTGTCGATGCGGGCTGGTTTGAAGATTTTGGCAAGATATTCTATGATACCCCCGACTTTGCATACGGCTCAAAGACAAATGGCGAGTCGTATGATAACCTCGAAGCACGGGCAAAGCGCAATGAGTGCCGTTATGTCTATTTTGCATCGATGCAGGATTTGCGCGGTTCGGAGTTAGTCGGCGGCAATTTCGACAAGAACAATGAGGTATTCGCTACGCCTTGGGACTTGATTATCGTCGATGAGGCGCACGAGGGAACGCAGACCACGCTCGGCAAGGCCGTGATGAGCGAGTTGGTAAAGAAAGATACAAAGGTGCTGCGCCTTTCGGGTACGCCGTTCAACCTGCTCGATGACTTCAAGGAAGATGAAATCTATACGTGGGACTATGTGATGGAACAGCGTGCAAAGGCACAATGGGATATCGACCATCCGGGCGACCACAATCCCTATTCGTCGCTGCCGCGCTTGAATATCTACACCTACGATCTCGGACGACTGATGAAAGATTTTGCCGATGAGGATATAGCTTTCAACTTCCGCGAGTTCTTCCGCACGAAAGAGGACGGAACATTTGTCCACGAGAAAGATGTGCTGAATTTCCTCAATCTGCTGACAAAGGAGGACAAGGAGAGCCAGTACCCCTTTGCCAACGCCGCCTATCGGGATATATTCCGCCATACGCTGTGGATGCTGCCCGGAGTAAAGGCGGCAAAGGCGTTAAGTGCGATGCTGAAAGCGCATCCGGTATTCGGTCTTTTCGAGGTTGTCAATGTTGCCGGCGACGGTGATGAAGACGAGGAGAACGGCGAAGCTCTGCGTATGGTCGAGGAGGCTATCGGCAAAGACCCCGACCAGACTCGCACCATTACACTCTCGTGTGGCAGACTTACAACCGGCGTGAGCGTCAAGGCGTGGACAGGTGTGTTTATGCTTTCAGGCAGTTACAACACGGCGGCATCGGCATATATGCAAACAATCTTCCGCGTGCAGACTCCGGCTACTATCAATGGCCGAGTCAAAGAGGAGTGCTATGTGTTCGACTTCGCACCCGACCGCACGCTCAAAGTGCTTGCCGAGACCGCCAAGATTTCGACCAAAGCGGGCAAGCAGGGCGATTCCGAGCGTAAGCAGTTGGGCGACTTCCTCAATTTCTGCCCGATTATCTCGGTTGAAGGCTCGAAGATGAGCAACTTCAATGTCGAGAATATGCTCCAACAACTCAAAAAGGTCTATGTCGAGCGTGTTGTTAGCAATGGATTTGAGGACAGGTCGCTGTATAACGATGAATTGAACAAGTTGTCGGATGTCGAAGTTGCCGATTTCAAAGACCTTAAAGGCATCATCGGTCAAACCAAGGCGATGAAGAAGAGCAACGATATCGACATCAATAAGCAGGGACTGACCAATGAGGAATACGAGGAGCAGCAACGACTCGAAAAGAAAAATAAGAAGGAACTGACCGAAGCCGACAAAGAGCGTCTCAAAGAGTTGAAGGAGAAAAGCAAACTCAAAGACGATGCTATATCCATCCTGCGCGGTATCTCTATCCGTATGCCGTTGCTCATCTATGGCGCGGATATTACGGACGAGGACAAGGAGCTGACTATCGACAACTTTACGCAACTTGTCGATGCGCAGTCGTGGGAGGAATTTATGCCGAAGGGTGTCACCAAACAGAAATTCAACACCTTCAAGAAGTATTATGACCCCGATATCTTCGCAGCTGCCGGCAAACGAATCCGCCAGATGGCTCGTGCTGCCGACAACCTCACCATCGAGGAGCGCATCGAACGTATATCCTCTATCTTCTCGACATTCCGCAATCCGGACAAGGAAACCGTGCTGACTCCGTGGCGAGTGGTCAATATGCATATGAGCGACTGTCTCGGCGGTTACTGCTTCTATAATGAAGATTTCTCGGAGCCTATTGCCGAGCCGCGATTCGTATTGCAGGAGGCGATAACGAAAGATGTTTTCTCGGCAGACAGTCATCTGCTCGAAATAAACTCGAAGTCGGGTCTCTATCCGCTCTATCTGGCGTATAATATGTACCGCACATTGTTGGAGAAAGAGATGTTTAAGCCCGAAACTCTCCAAGACCATCAGGCTGTCTGGGACAAAGCGGTC
>JAFLRT010000091.1 GCA_022511295.1 Alistipes sp.
TGTCCTTGGCCAGGTCGGTGTCTTTGACCATCATCTTGATGTAGTCCAGAACGCGCCGGCTGTGACGTTCGATAAGTTGGGAAATGGCACTGCGATCACCCGAAAGATAGCTATTAAGCAGCATCTTGTCGCTTAATACTTCTGCGTTCATACTCTTTTCTCCTTTCAAATTAGTTACAAGAGCATAAATTTTCCGATAGGCAATCCGTTTTTAGTTGTTAATACTTCAATGTTTCGGCCGCCTGCCCTGCTCCGTTTCCGGCCGCTGCCGGATATGTTCGGCGATGCGGCATTCGTGAGGGTTTTGCAACCGTTTGCGAACGCAAGGTAGATACTTTCTGCGAAATATCCAAATCCGGATTTCGGACACCGGCAGATTTTTCGGCCCGTTGTTCTGTGTCCAAACGGAACAAATACCGTGCCGCAAAGTGCCTCCGGCCGCGATTTTTCTACAATGCCGACCGTCGCGCAGCGCTGTTCCGGCCGAGGTGAAACGGAATTATCGGCCGGCGAACCGACCCTTCGGCACTCGGTCATTCGGGACGGAACGGCTGTGTCGAAAAATCTTCGACATAAATTTTTGTCATGCAACATATAATTAGTAATTTTGCACAGTGATAATTAACTAACTAAAAAACATATTCATTATGAAAAAATTTCTTTTTCTTTCGCTCTTTGCGGCCATGCTGGCCGTGGGATGCGACGGTCCCGACGGATTGGAGGACAACGAAACCCCGGGCGGCAACGGCGATGAGCAGCAGACCGAAATCCGCCTGACAACAGGCATCGAGATGATGACGCGCGCGTCATTCCCTGCGCTGGACACGCAGATTGCCAAAGATGAGAAGGTCGCGGTGTGGGTTGACAACAGCGCCGACGGTTCGCAACTCTACGGCAAAAACGAGATGACGGCCGACGGCGCCGGCGGTTTGACGGGCGACACTCCGATGTACTTCCCGACCAACGGCGGCAGTGTCGACATTTACGCGCTGCACACCAACGCCTCCATCGGCGGCAGCAACTATCCGACGGCGTCGATGACCCACACCGTGCATACCGACCAGCGTGCGCAGGCCGACTATGCCGCTTCGGACCTGCTCTATGCGGTGTCGCGGAACGTGCCGAAGACCGGCAACGCCGTGCCTCTGACGTTCCGTCATCTGCTGTCGAAGGCGCAGGTGGCGATTGTTCTGACCGACGGCCTGACCGCGGCGGATATTCAGAGCGTGACGCTCTGCGGCGTGAGACCCACGGCAAGTTTCTCGCTGAGCAAGGGCGACGACCCGAGCGCCGTAGTTGTCGCTGCCACAGGCCAGATGACGCAAATCAACATCGGCACCGACGTGTCGGCCAATTTCTCGGATGCGGGCGTCAAGTACAACGACGTCATTGTGGTGCCGCAGACGGTCGATGCGCAGGTTTCGCTGCTGTCGGTTCGGCTGACCAACGGCAATGAGTTGGTTTATAAACCCTCGTCGGATGCCGTATTCGAGAGCGGCAAGAAGTATGCGCTGCATATGTCTGTGGGCATTAGCGGCATACGCCTTTCGACCAGCGTTTCGGACTGGGAGCCGGGTGAATTGTTCCCCGAGCCGGAGTTTGAGAACCGCGTCTATATCGCTCCGAGCGATTTGTCCACCAACGGCATATTGACGTCTTATATGGCGACGCACAACGAAGAGTTGTGGATTGCGTTGCAGGCGGGCGGTACGTACACCCTCTCCGAGCCTATCGATTTCGGTGCGCGTTCGGTGGTTATCTACTCGGTCGACAACGAAAGGAGTCTGCAGACCGAATCGGACAAGCACGCCATCGTGGTGTATGGCAACAACGGCACGCTCCGCACCGGCAACTCTCTGACTCTTAAAAATCTGAGCATCGATGCCACAAACTTGACCAACCCCGACTTTGCTACAAACCGTGTTTACAATGGTTGGGGTCTTATTGAGGGTTCGTATGACAAAGATGCTTTGGCAGAAGCTTCGCAGCAGGGTTATGGGCCCAACAACTTCCTTCTGAACAACATTACTCTCGACGGTTGCTATGTTAAAAATATGCACAGCAATCTGACTCATCATGGCTTATACGCATGGGTATATGGCGATGTAAAAGTAGTCAACAGTATTCTCCAGCTGGACAATGACGGCAGTTATAATGCGGATGCATCAGTATTCGGCTCTTACGGCGGCGGTCTGAACGACGCTTACGCCGACGTTAACGACACTAGTGCTGTAAACTGGCGTGTAGGTGCTGTCCGCGACCTGCTTGTCGAGAATTCGACCATCTACAACATTAAGGAGAACAGCAGAAACCGTATGATTCGCTGGAACGGCAACAACGTTACTCACCACTTTGTAGAAGGCACACAGGTGTCTATTACTTTCAATAACGTAACTTTGTCGCAGACATTTACTGCTAAAGAGTTCGCCAACGGTACTTGGAACAACAGCGATTGGGCTACAATTACGTTTACCAACAACGTATATCGTGACTGCTTCCGTATATTCAACAAGATGAACGTTAGGAGGTGCAAGCATGAGGTTTACAACAACCTTGGCTGGTGGACCGGTACAGTAGGCGATGGCTCATGCGATGCAGGCGATAAGGGTGACGACGACCTGGCTATCGAAGAACTTGGCGGCAATGCTGCGGTAAGATGGACGTCATTCACCTTTGGTGGCAATGTTAATGCACAGCTCGACTTCACGGCTGCCGACGGTCACGGCGTAAACTTCAATGTGTCGGCCGCTTCGGCGACTCAGGGCGACCCCCGCTGGAGATAGCGATTCGCGCTACCACCCCGCCATGGGGACAAAACGGTTCAATCGGAGATGGGTTCGCCCGCCGATTGAACCGTCTTCTTATGCCATCGTCAGACTACTGCTCCGAGCCGAAGATGCGGTCCAACCACGGCAGCACCAGTTCGTCTTTGAAGTAGTGGCTGCGCGTGTCGCAGTTCACAAGCTCGAAATATGTCGTGCGGGTCGATGCTATTCTCGAAAAAATTGTTAATTTTGCGACGCTAAAACAAAAGACAATTCATATGGCAATAGAACTCAAAGACCTCACCAAATCCGAGGACAACTACTCGCAGTGGTACAATGATTTGGTAGTCAAGGCCGGACTGGCCGAAAATT
>JAFLRT010000092.1 GCA_022511295.1 Alistipes sp.
CGATGCCGCCCATATATGAAGTCACGCCGCTGCTCAGCGTGCCGTCGATAGCCACATCGGAGAGTATCACTCCCGAAATCGTACCCGTAGATTCGCCCACGACGCCGCCCACCGAGTATGAGCCGATGTCGCCCGTGCAGCTGTTGGTAATATTTATCTCGAAATCGCCGTCGAGCGGCGTCACGTCGTAGACCGTACCTTCGGCGGCATTCTGGCCGAGCAGGCCCCCTATCAGTACCGACGAGTTGGTATTCGTGCCGGTGACATCGAGCCTGAATGCACCGGACAGAGCCACTTCGCTGATGCTGCCCGTGTTGGAACCGACGACACATCCGATGTTGTGGGTCTCCGAACCGTCGCTCTCGGTCGCAATCTGCGACCACACATTGACCTTCATATCCACGCTCGTGACGCGCACATTGGAGATGACCGCATTGTGACGGTTCCACATGCACAGAGCGCCGAGGCGGCTCATATCCTTGTCGCGGTCGTCATAGTTCTCTTCATCCTCGTATGTCGTCGCCTCGATTGATATATGCCGAATGCCGACATTCTTTATAGTTCCGTAATTGTAGCGGAACAGAGGACTGGCAAGATTCATAATATAGTGGTAGTCGCCGTCGAAGACATTGCCTCCGCTGATGTTGGGGACGAAATTTTCATCTTTGAACTTCCACCGCTGCGACCCGTAGTCAAAATATTGAAAATACTTGAAATCGACATTCTCCAACAGTTTGGTACCCTCGGCCGTGGTCTCGAGAATCTTCACCGTCCGCGTCGTGCCGTCTTCGTCCTCGACCGTCACCTCATACGCTCTCTTGTCGGCTATCGACTTGAGGAACTCCTCGACATCCACATCGTAATAAGGCGTTTCGTCGTGCCAACCCTCGCCCGATGACGGAGAATTGATGGTCACGCCCGGCGACTTGGTAATCGTAAGCGTATAGGTCGTGCCTGCCTCGAGTTGCGGCTTGTTGTTGTCCTTGTCGACGCCGCCCGAATTTTCAGGAATATTGTTGTAGTCGTACTCCAGATAGTCGTACACTTTCGGTGCCGCCGCGGGATAGCAGAGCGAGAAGGTCTCATAATACGCGGGCTCGAGGAAGTAGCTTGCCTTGGTTATGGTCCTCACCTCGCCGTTTTCGTCGAATATCGTTTGCGCCACGGCATCGGCCGATATGTAGATGAGGTCGGGGAACTCCTTCGGGTCGGACGGTTCGGCACAGAACTCGAAAACAAACTCGGGGTCGTCCTCGGCATCATGCTGAAGATAGAACTTGAAGGCGTTGTTTAGCGTCGCATCATTTTTACGCCTGAACCAGTAGGAGGTGGCCACCTGCGGCTCGAGGTCGACGAGTGTCAGATAGGCGCACAGATGCTTGAATTCGAGACCTACGGCATGACCATAGACAATATTCTCCTCGGATTCAGCGTGCATAGGGTCGCCGGTCTCGGGCTTCACATTGGCCAAAAAAACAGGTTGTGGTTCGGTGGCTCCCGTGAGCACGCCGTTGCTGCCATAGATATAGTAGGCTTCAAACGTGCCGTTCACCGCAACCGACGGCCAGGTCAGTTTTGAACCGGCCAGCGGATTCCACTGTTTGCCGTTGTACGACATTGCGCCATACCTCTTCACCATGCCGTCTGTATACTCTCCATTCTCCTGCAGCTCTTTGGTCTGGAATGTGCCGATGATATGGATTACATCTCCGTTGGTAAAGGCACGCTTTACTTCGCCGTCGAATCCCCTCGTTGCTGCCGGCATCGAAAAGTCGAACTCTATCGGGAGTTCATCGCCGGCATCCGCCGACGGCCGGTCGGCGGGCAGGTCATCGGTGCATCCCGCCAGCAACGGCAGCAGCAGCATAAGGTACAATGTATGTTTTATATATCCAAGCATCTTCAATCGCTGTTATGGTCTTTGTTTGTCTTCGCCATCTATTACGGCATCGGTATCGTTGTCCTTGAAGGAGCAATTGCCCGAAATCGTGCCTGCAATCTGTCTGTACGTCTCCTTTGCTATGAGGAAGCCTGACAGGGTGCAGTTGTTAATCATACCGCCGCTCATCGTGCCGGCCACCATTCCTGCCGCGCCATTGGGATTGAACAGGGTTCCGTTGTCGATATTGCAGTTGACAATCGACCCGCTCTCCATCGTGTTGACAATAATACCCGCCGCAGCTTCAGATTCTTCGTGATTTCTCACATCAGGCTCTATAAAGTCGAAGTTTTGCAGCGAGCCGTTGCCATAGAGGTGGTTGACAAAGGTTTTGGTGAGTCCTTTGATGGTGTGGTTTATAAATTTGCCGTTCACAAGCGTCGTGCTGGTGCCGTCAAGCACATCTCCGAGTTGCGGGATTATATGCGGGAGCATCGTTGCCGTCGATGACGAATCGTCGTCCCCGCTCTCGGCATCGGTAACGGGAACGTATCTCGATATATCGAGGTCGGCCAGCACATAGAAGTGCCACGAAAGATTGTTGTCGGCATCGACTATCTTGTCGCCATATTTAAGCAGCGCCTTGATTTTGTCGTCGTCGGTCGGGTCGGCCAGATAGGCGTTGTAATCGCTGACCCAGTTGGCGAACTCCGTAATATCGTTAATGCCCCGTTCGCGTTCATCCGTAAGGTCCACATCGCCATCCCACGGAACTACCGTGAACGGATTGACCGTCGGCACCAGCTCCTTCATCGTAATCTCCATGGGATAGCGCCAGCCCGGTGCCACATACTTTGTATTGCCGTCGCGCAGTTTCAGCGAAGATACGCGCTGGAGGTATCCCTCGTTGTCGTAAAGCTCGATATACTCCACTATGGAGTGTTCGCCCGGCAACGACGGAACGATTACGTACCACGCCTTATAGCCCTCTTTGTTCTTGTCGGTAATACCGAAGTTGCCGCCTCTCCATACGTTCCAGCGGCGGGCCTCCTCTTCATCGAGCCCGAATGTATTGTCACTTTCGTATACGAGTTTC
>JAFLRT010000093.1 GCA_022511295.1 Alistipes sp.
GCTCCCGAAAAATACTTTATCGAGCCGATAAAAGATGTAATCAACAAATATTCATTGTCGCTGATGAACCAGCACTTGTCGGTTGTGACCTCGGCCTTGGGGCAGAATGCCGGTATCATCGGCGCCTGCCTAATCGCCCGTAACAAGACCATCGCAGGAATATTTTATAATTAAGCATTTTGGATGTTTTTAGATTCACTGGATTTTAGAAACTTATAAAACTCATCTGTTGACTATTCTCCCACAACCTCCCGACATTTCCCCATAGAGGCGACACAAACAGCCTTTCATATTTTGTGAATATCAAGTAGTTGCCGATATGCGGATTTTTGAGCGCAAATGACAAACAGCAGTACGACGTCCACAAAACATTTGGTTTTTTAATGCACTCAAAGAGGTGCCGATTTAGCACCTTAAACGAACGTGGCGGTCGAAGGTATATGCCCTTTGTATTTCCCGAGCGGGAAGTGGCGATGCTGTCGAGCCGTCATACAATACACAAATATATATAACATTATAGCCGTGATAATTATCACGGCTATAACTCTCTATTCTATAATGCTATATAATGCTTATACTGCTCTATATTGCTTTATATGCTTATAACTCTATTTAACCTTCTCGTACACCGTTATTACGCTTGAAGAACTCAAGTCCGTATGAGCGAACCACGAGCCGTTGAAACTAACGTAATACGCATACGGATAGAAGATATACGACTGCAAACGACCCTCGTTGAACGAGAAGTTATCGAAATAACTGTCAGTAAATACAAGGCTTGAACCGTTTGCCGAGAGGTTCAGACCGCCGGGCGTCTTTAACTCGTGGCCATAGGAACCCTCATTCCCGGCCGTTAAAACATAACCCGAGCCGTCGCCCTTAATCGTATCGTCGCCTTCCTTTACAAAACCGCCCTCGACAAAGAGGTTCACACCCGAAAAATCGCCGTTATTTCTGAACGTATAGGTATTGCCGCCGCTCTCGGCCGTGATGATATACTCGTTGCCCGTAGTGAATCCCGTAACCTTTCTGAAGGTGTCGCCGGCTGCCGGCTGCGGGTCGGGTTTCGGCTCCACCGATGAGCCGCCCTCCTTCTCGTATACCGTTACAACGCTCTTCATATTACTTGCCACCCATTCATATTTGTTATCGAACTCGACGTAGAAATCGCCGCCGGCCCAGCCCATATTGCCTTTCAAATACTCTCCGTCTATATCAAACATAGAGGGATAAAAATCCATAGCAATAAACTCGAGAGTAGCACCGTTCGAGAGATAGTAGCCCGGGCAAAGAACGGATTCGAGATAGTAACCAAATTCATCTTCATCGCCCACCTTGACCGCAAACGGGTCGCCGTTGCCCTCGATTGTCGAATCATCGACAACCTTCATGTCGGTATCCTCGAATTTCATAGTGCCGACAGCATCATGTACATTGGTCGTAAAGGTGTATAGAACTCCATCCTTCTCGGTTGTGAAGATATACTCGTTGCCTTTGACAAAGGTTGTCGCCTTCTTATATCGTGTTCCGGCAGACGGCACTTCGACCTCATCAAGGGTGATAAGGTATACGGCGCTATTGATATTGCTTAATGTCGTGTGTTCGTCGCCGCCGGAGACGAGCCATACCGCCACCGCATATTTACCCGCTTGGGGCAGAGAGTTGACCGTAAGCGATGCCTCGGCCTCGGTCTCGCCCTCCTTGACCGTTACTTCCGTTGTGAGGGTATAGCAGTTTGCATCGAGTGCCGTATATTCCGGGTAGTCGGCAGTGATGTTTTTATTCGGACCCAGGGTAAAGGTCAGGTCGCGGTTGGCAGCCTGGTCGAGGGTTACATGGAGGTCGAATTTAAGCGCCTCGTCGGCAAATGTTACCTCCTGCGGCTCGCCCGACGCCTCGAGAAGCGATGCCACAACATCATTCGGCTCTACCACCTCCTCGGGAGGGTTGTTGCCCGAATCGCCACCGGGTTCTTCGGTATCACCCGGGTTATTGGTGTCGCCCGGACCCTCGACGGGGTCCTCCGAGCAGGCAAGAACAGCCGCGCACGCAAACATGGCAGCAGCAAATCTTAAATAGAATCGTTTCATAAATGATTTGGTTTTTGTAGTTTATAATTAATGGTTGTCTATCTGCTTGCAAAACTTCAATGCAATTTACTAAATTTTTCAGATGTGTGCAATTTTTTATTAAAAAAAGAGGTTTTTCAAAAGCGGAAGTCAGGAATATAGAGATGTGGCGATGAAAGCGCAGGTGAAAAGTATTGCTGCGGAGCGACGCGGCTTACAGATGTATGCATAGTGCGCCTGCGCGGGGATACGTCGCTTTGCGATGTATACAACACACACCATAAAACATAACACTTGCAGAAAAAAGTTCGTTTTTTTGTTGGTATTAAAATTTTGACTATATTTGCACGCTAAACCTTAACAAGGTTCTTGGTCTGATGGGTGAGTGGCTTAGCCAACGGTCTGCAAAACCGTCTACAGCGGTTCGAATCCGCTTCAGACCTCGCATTACTCCCGAGCGATTATTATCTGCTCGGGAGTTTTTGTTTTAACGCCTTAACGCCCCAACGTCCGTCGCCAACTAACCGTCGCCGCACGTTTTTATCACTATACCGACCGCCGGCAGAGGTGGTATACATCGACGGCGGAACGTATTCGGCGGGTGCGGGCATACATTATAAAAAAACATTATGGAGCAGATAACGGCTTTCTTTATCGAGTGGGGCTATGCGGGTATATTTCTCTCGGCATTTATCGCCGGCAGTATTATTCCGTTCAGTTCCGAGGCGGTGATGATTATACTTGCGCAGTCGGGGCTGGCGCCTTGGCCGTGTATCATCTGGGCTACGGCGGGCAATACGCTCGGAGGAATAACCTGTTACGAGTTAGGTCGTCTCGGCAAACGGCAGTGGATT
>JAFLRT010000094.1 GCA_022511295.1 Alistipes sp.
GATACACAATATGGTAGTTGGAGTATCCCAGGGATACGAAATCAAGCAGGAACTTGTCGGCGTCGGTTACAAGGCAGAAGTCAAGGGCAATGTGCTTGAGATGAGTCTCGGTTACTCGCACGACACCTACTTGCAGTTGCCCGCAGAGGTTACTGCAACAGCCGTAACGGAGAAGAAGGGCAATCCTATCGTTACTCTCAAGAGTATAGACAAACAGCTTATCGGCCAGGTAGCCGCGAAGATTCGCTCGCTGCGCAAGCCCGAACCTTACAAGGGTAAGGGTATCAAGTATGTAGGCGAGCAGCTGCGTCGCAAGGCAGGTAAATCCGCTAATGCTAAATAGTAAAACACGAGTCTGATTATGTCATTGAATAAGATAGAAAGAAGAGAGAGGATTAAGATGCGTATCCGCAAGATTGTGAGCGGAACGGCAGAGCGTCCCCGTATGACTGTATTTCGTAGCAACAAGCAGATCTACGTGCAGTTTATAAATGACCTTGCAGGCGTTACGTTGGCAACGGCTTCGTCGATGGACAAGGAGGTTGCAGCCGAGGCAGCAGGCAAGAATAAGAGTGAAGTTGCAGCACTGGTCGGCAAACTCGCCGCAAAGAACGCTGCTGCAAAGGGTATCACGACGGTTGCATTCGACCGCAACGGTTACCTCTATCACGGAAGAGTTAAAATGTTGGCTGAAGCCGCACGCGAAGGCGGTCTTAAATTCTAAAGCGATATGGCAAATACTAACATAAAGAAAGTACGTACAAGCGACCTCGAGCTTAAGGACAGATTGGTAAGCATCCAGCGCGTTACGAAAGTAACGAAGGGAGGTCGTACATTCAGTTTCTCCGCGATTGTTGTCGTGGGTAACGAGAACGGTGTCGTAGGCTACGGTCTGGGCAAGGCTTCGGAAGTTACGGCTGCTATCGCCAAGGGTGTTGAAGACGCCAAAAAGAATTTGGTTAAGATTCCTGTCATCAACGGTACTATTCCTCACAAGCAGGAGATGCGTTTCGGCGGTTCGCTTGTGATGATACGTCCGGCAGCTCCCGGTACGGGTATTATCGCCGGCGGTGCTATGCGTGCCGTACTGGAGTCTGTAGGTGTCAAGAACGTGCTTGCAAAGAGCAAGGGTTCTTCGAATCCTCACAATCTGGTAAAGGCTACCATCAACGCTCTGTGCGAGTTGCGCGATGCTCACAGCGTTGCACAGCTGCGCGGTATTTCGCTCAAACAAGTGTTTAACGGTTAATTTCTGAAGGTCTATGGCAACATTGAAGATAACACAGGTTAAAAGCCGCATCGGTGCTACGGCATTGCAGTGCAAGAATCTGGATGCTCTGGGTCTTAAGAAGATAGGCCGCAGTGTAGAGCATACCGACTCGGCAATCATCAAGGGTATGGTTGAAAAGGTAAAGCACCTCGTCAAGGTTGAGACTGTAGAGGTTGCAGCGCCCGCAGCCCCCAAGGCAGAGCAGGTGGTAGAAGTTGCAGCAGTTGCAGAAGTTGCAGCAGAGAAGGCTCCCAAAGCAAAGAAAACTGTTGCGAAGAAGCCCGCAACCGCGAAGCCTGCAGCAAAGAAAACAAGTAAAACAACTAAGAAAGAGGAATAATAACGATGGAACTCAATAATCTTAAACCCGCCAAGGGTTCGACGCACCACGACAAACGAGTTGGTCGCGGTGCCGGTTCGGGACACGGAGGTTATTCTACTCGCGGTAACAAGGGTGCGCAGTCGCGTTCCGGTTACTCCCGCAAGTTAGGCTTTGAGGGAGGTCAGATGCCGTTGCAGCGCCGTCTGCCCAAGTTCGGATTCACGAATCTGAAGAGAGTGGAGTTCAAACCTATCAACCTTTCGACGCTTGAGGAGTTGGCAGCAAAGAAGAATCTTACCGAGGTTACGGTAGAGACGTTGGCTGCAGCGGGCTTCGTATCGTCGAATGACAAGGTGAAGATTCTGGGCAACGGACAGCTTACCAAGTCGTTGAGTATTACGGCTCACGCGTTTTCAAAGAGTGCCGAGGCGGCTATTGCGGCTGCAGGCGGCAGTGTGCAGAAACTCTAATGTCCGGTCGGCGGTCAAAGTGCCGCCGGCTCTGGACGGAGCAAGAGATAAAAAGACGTTGCTTCAGCCAAGGATGAAGACGTAAAGCGGATTTTTTCGCGGCTTGGGCAATGAAACGAACCGACAGGTTTTAATTGATAAAAGAATAAACCGAATAATATGGAACATTTTCAAAGTTATCTTATAGTTGGTATAGTCATTTTGGCGATTGTAGTCTTTTTGGCTGCCAACAAGAAACTTCGAGAAACACTCAAGAATATATATAAGATAGAGGAGTTGCGCAAGCGTGTAGGCTTTACGTTGATGCTTCTTCTTATATATCGCTTGGGCTGTTATGTGGTGTTACCGGGTATCAATCCCGCCTCTCTGGGCGCGGAATCGGCATTGGCGAGTCAGATGAATGACAACGGACTGCTCGGTCTGTTGGATGTATTCTCCGGCGGTGCATTCTCCAATGCAGCGATATTCGCACTCGGTGTTATGCCGTACATCACTGCCTCGATTATCATCCAGTTGTTGGGAATGATGATTCCTTACTTCCAGAAGATGCAGAAAGAGGGTGAGAGCGGCCGCCGCAAAATGAACCAGTGGACTCGTCTGCTTACTATCGGTGTTCTGGCCCTTCAGGGTCCGGCCTATCTGGCTAATCTGCGCCATCAACTCCCCGGTGCATTTATCTACGGAGATGATAATATCCTCTATATGATAAGCGCAACCGTGATGCTTATGGCCGGTACCATGTTTATTATGTGGCTGGGTGAGAAGATTACAGACAAGGGTATAGGAAACGGCGTCTCGCTTATCATTATGATAGGTATCGTAGCACGTCTGCCCCGCGCCCTCTTTGCCGAGATTAAT
>JAFLRT010000095.1 GCA_022511295.1 Alistipes sp.
ATGGATTTGTTCGATGAGGATGATGACTATGACTATGATGATTATGATTGGTAACAATCTATAATCGTTTTGCTGCTTTTCGGGCAGTGCGCAATCGGGAAATCGTTTTTGGGCGACTATGTTCAAGCCCTCGATTTCCCGATTGCGTCGCCCGTCTCTGCCTGATGCACGCTTGTAAGAGTTGCCGCCAACAGGATGATAATTCAACACCAAGTTAATGATAGACAAAATAGTTATAAAAAACCTTCTGCCGTTGGTATTCACGGGTATGGAGGAGACGGAGGCGATACGCTCGTCGCAGATATGGGAGCAGCCGCCCTTTGTCTTCGAGCGCAACTGCCGGCTCTGCATCCGTGCCGAATCGGGCGGCGGAAAATCATCGCTGCTGAGCTTCATATACGGCAGCCGCTCCGATTACAAAGGCGATATTCTCTTCGATGATATCGACGCAAGAAGCATATCCATCGAGCAGTGGTGCCGCATACGCAGTGAGGCTATATCCATGCTGCCGCAGGATATGGGTCTCTTTCCGGAGCTTACGGTGGCACAAAATATACACCTGAAGAACAACCGCACAAAGCATAAGAGCGACAGCGAGATAAGAGATATGCTTGCGCGTACCGGCATCGCCGAGAAATACGATATCCGCGTAAGGTATCTGAGCATAGGACAGCAGCAGCGCGTGGCCTTTATACGTGCGCTCTGTCAGCCGTTCGACTTCATATTCCTCGACGAGCCTGTGAGCCACCTCGACGCGCGCAACAACAAAATACTCGCCGATATGGTCTCGGATGAGGCCCGGAGACAAAACGCAGGTATAATAGCGACCTCGGTCGGCAACAATCTGCTGCTCGACGACGCACAATTCATATCGTTGTAGTATGAAAGAGAGGTTTCAATATGAGATATGGAGTCTTCTGAAGAGGAATATCTCCAAAGGTCAGCTCTTGGGTTATGCGATAGCCAATATCGTCGGACTTACGGTGATACTTACCGGCATGCTCTTCTTCGCCGACTCCAAAAACACCGACCCCGACAGAGACAAATACTTCTCCGACGACTATGCAGTGCTGTCGAAAAGGGTGGAGGGCGTAGGTTTCAATCCCGTCAGCTTCTCCGATGAGGATATAGCCAAATTGAGCAAACAGCGCTGGGTAAACAAGATAGGAGACTTCACACCGTCGCAATTCGCTGTCAGCGCCACAGTGAACATCGGCGGGCGAGGGATGTCTTCGTATCTCTTTTTCGAATCGGTACCCGACGACTTCTTCGATATCAAGCCGCGCGACTGGTCATTCGACCCCGAGGAGAGATTCGTACCCGTAATCATCAACAAAGACTATCTGGCGCTCTACAATTTCGGATTCGCAATACCTCAAGGTCTGCCGCAGATAAGCGAGAATGTCATCGGAGGCATCCCTATAAAACTGCGACTGACGGGGCGGGACAATATCACCGAATACTACGATGCTGCTGTCGTGGGTTTCTCTTCACGTCTGAACACCATCGCCGTACCGCAGAGTTTTATGGACTGGGCCAATGAGAGATACGGCACCGACGAGGAGAAGAAGAACCCCTCGCGGCTTATAGTCAAGATAGACAGACTCGCGGCCGCAGACATGGAGCAATATCTCAGGAACGAGGGTATAGAGGTTGCCGGAGACCGGGAGGGCGAAGGCAACATATCGGAGTTTCTGGGCGTCGTATCGAGTGTGGTTACAGCAAACGGTGTCGTGATATCCTCTTTGGCGCTCTTTATACTTATTCTGTCGATATTCCTGCTGCTGCAAAAGAGCCGTGATACGCTTAACAGACTTATGTTTTTGGGATTTTCGCCAAAAGAGATTGGCCGATATTATATTTTGGTGGTTCTTGTCGCCAACATCTGCATAACGCTTATCGCGACGTCGGCGGCACTCATCTGCCGACAGCTGTGGGCAGGAGCATTGCATGAGTTGGGACTTGGCGGGGCATCCGTCGTGCCGGTACTCATTGCCGCCGCAGCCTATCTTATATTTATAACACTGATAAACATCTGTGTCATAAGGCGAAAACTTATGGCGATGTGGCATAATTAGCTCCTCATCATCAAATTGAGCTGCAAATTAAAATGCAGGAAAAGGTAATGATTTTAACATCAATACTTCTATTATCAATACATACCACACAAAAAGCGAGGCTGTAAAAACCTCGCTTTTTGCATCTATACCCCGGACGGAAACCGTTGTCAGCACTCCGGCAACCGGCGGTTCACTTATTACTGTTATTACTGTCTCGTAGCCTCGATGCGCGTGCCGTCCCACTGAACGACATAGACCTTCATATCGGAGGTGGAGACATTGCTCGGGATAAAGAACCCGTACCAGTTGATAAAATAACGCAACTCACCCAGAGTGCTGCCGGAACCCGGACCACGTATCTCAACACCAACTGCATTCGAGCATCCCGTTATCGTAATAGTATTACTTACAGAGTTATAACTATATTTCGGCGTACCGGTAATACTCCTCTTATCACGGAACGTTTCATAGTAACCCATATCGCCATACTGAACATTGTTTTTTACCGTACGGTCTTCCAGGAACTGAATAGCCGGAGCCTTTTTGGAGTAGGACTTCATCTTGGCCTTAAGGTTGTCAATCATGGACTGCGTAACGGTATACTGGGTTGTTCCATACTGATTGTAACGTATATTCACCGGTTTAAGGAATCCCCACGCCTCGAAGAAGTCGGTAAAGTCCATCTGTGCAGCCTCGCAGACAGCCTCGGCAAAGAGCATCTGGCACTTGCCGTTATCTTCAGTCATACCATACAGATAGGCCTGTTCGTTGGGCAGTCGGTATTTGTCGGTGCAGAGCAGTTTATAGAGTCTGGGCCAGAATCCAGTATCGACACCGCAC
>JAFLRT010000096.1 GCA_022511295.1 Alistipes sp.
TGTGCCGACATCGGCATAAAGCACAGGAGAAAACAAGGCCGAAACTTCAAGCGATTGAAAGTTTCGGTTTTTTTATACTGTGTCGCCAAATTCAGTCAAATATGGCTTAAGGAGACTGTTGCCGAGCAGACGCAGTGAAAAACGAGCGCAGCGAAGTTAATCCAATCTTTATAAGACGTTAATCCAATCTTTATCATATATAAGCACTGCCCTATTTCAATTTTGGCAAATAAATCCTATATTTGTAGCATATTAATTTCGGGAGAGTATGATTATAGAGATTGTCTGCATCGCTGTTCTTGTCATAGCGGTGGCCGTCATGGCGATATATCTGCACAGGACATTGCGCGGCAGCGCACGCACGGCATCTGCCCTGCGCGCCGAGACGGATATGCTGCGCAATGCAAAAGAGAGCGCAGAGAGAGAGTTGGCCATAACAAAACGCGAAATGGAACTCCTCAACGAGAGACATCGTGAGGAGCGTGAACGTGAGCAGCAGCAACGCAAAGAGCAGGAAAACATGCTGAAGACACAGTTCGAGAATCTGGCCAACAGCATCATGAAACAGCACTCAAAGGAGTTCAACGACAGGAACAAAGAGTCTATGGAAATCATCCTCAAGCCGTTCCGCGACAATATTATCGAATTTCGCAAGCGCGTGGAGGATATATACTCATCCGAGAACCAACAGCGCGGAGAACTGAAGAATCAGTTGGAGTCGCTTATGCAGCTCAACACCAGCATGACAAAAGAGGCCCAAAATCTCACCCAGGCGCTGCGCGGACAATCCAAGACGCAGGGCGACTGGGGTGAAACAATCCTTAAGACGATTCTCGAAAGCACCCTCACGCGCGGCGTAAACTACGATTTGCAATTTACCGCCACCGGCGCCGATGAGGATGAGGAGGCCCGCATATACCGTCCCGATGCCATAGTGTATCTCCCCGAAAACAAGGTTATCGTTATCGACTCGAAGGTGTCGCTTGTAGATTATATGCGGTACACGGCCGCCGAAAATGAGTCGGAGCAGCGGCAGGCGCTCAAAGACCATATAAGGTCTGTGAAAAACCATGTCAATGAGTTGTCGAAGAAGAACTATATGGACAAAGTATGCCGGTATCTCAGTCAGAACGGCAGCCAAAAGGTATCGCCCGACTTCGTGATAATGTTCATGCCCAATGAACCGGCATTCCTCGAGGCCCTAAAGGAGGATATGACAATATGGACCGAGGCCTACCGAAACAAGGTTATGATAGCCTCGCCGACAAATCTCTTCGCCATACTCAAGGTTGTAGACAATATGTGGAAGAGTTACGACATGGACAAAAAGTCGAAAGATATCGCCGAGTGCGCATCCGCCCTCTATGAGCGTACGCGCAAATTCGTCGAGGTATTCGAGAGAGTCGGCGACAAACTCGGCAGCGCACAAAAGGAGTACAATGACGCCTACGACCGCCTCTGCAAAGAGAAGGGGGCAAAGAGTATAATAAGAATCGGCGAGAGCCTGCGCAAACTTGTGCCGCATATCGAAGAGAGGTTCCCCGTCCGCGCATTGGAGGCCGCCGATGAAGACAGCGAACAAAATGAGGATTAAAGATATGAGAAAGGCTTGTATCATAGCGCTGTTATGTGCTGCCGTCTGCGCAGCAGCACACGGCGCATCGAGAGATAGCGGTTTTATCCGCGTCAAAGAGGGACAATTCACTGATTCGGAAGGCAACACTAACTATTTTATAGGTACCAACATCTGGTACGCTCCCTTTATGGCGACCGAGGGCGAGGGATGCGACCGCGAGCGTCTGTGCGCCGAACTCGACAGGCTCAAAGAGGCAGGCATTGACAATCTGCGTATATGCGTGGGCGCCGACGGCGGCGAGGATGACCTCGTAAAGGTAAAACCGATACTGCAAACAGCCCCGGGAGAGTATAATGATACCTGTCTCGACGGGCTGGACTTTATGATGGCTGAAATAGGCAAACGCAATATGCACGCAGTACTCTATCTCACCAACGCCTGGACATGGAGCGGCGGATATGCGCAATATCTTGAGTGGAGCGGCTGCGGACGCTACCCCATCGCCGAAATCGACGGCTGGGAGAGTTACAGCGACTATGTAGCCCTATTCCACAAAGGCGACAGCACGGCAGCGCACAAACAACTGTTGGATAATTATATACGATTCATAGTAACGCGCACCAACCGCTATACCGGCATACCCTACAGCGACGACACGGCTATCTTCTCATGGCAGTTGTGCAACGAGCCGCGACCCTTCTCGGCCGAGGGCAAAGAGAACTTCTATGAGTGGGTCAGCCATACGGCAAAACTTATCAAAGAGTTAGACCCCAACCACATGGTATCGACCGGCAGCGAGGGCGAGATAGGATGCTGGCGAGATTTAGAGTTGTGGGAACGCATACACGCCCTGCCGGAGATAGATTACGCCAATATACATATCTGGCCATGCACATGGCGCTGGGTGAACAAAGAGCGGTTCGAGGATGAAGTGGATATCGCCTGCCAATGCAGCAGCGACTATATAAATCAACATGCCGAGGTCGCCCGCAGATTAGGGAAACCGCTTGTAATAGAGGAGTTCGGCTATCCGCGCGACGGCTATGAGTTCTCCGTCGGCTCGCCCGTAACGGCTCGGGATATATATTACCGTCATATTCTCGGGCAGGTGGTGCGAAGTGCATCGACCGGAGACATCATCGCCGGATGCAACTTCTGGAGTTGGGGAGGAGCAGCGCGTCCTCAACATCTCTTTTGGCAGCGCGGCGACGATTATTGCGGAGACCCTGCGCAGGAGGAGCAGGGATTATATTCTGTCTTCGACTGCGATACGACAACGGTG
>JAFLRT010000097.1 GCA_022511295.1 Alistipes sp.
CACATCTGATACATCGTCGTAAATGTCCGAAAATCCAAATGGGACGGCAGCTCCGTCAACTCCTCGTTGCCTTTGAATATTTGGTATCCGCTGCGAATATGGTCTATGCCGGCAGGGATATTATAGATCTGTCGTGCAAGCTCGGCAAAGGACATCGATGTCGTGGCACTGCCTCCTTGGTCTTTTATCGCATTCACAAGGCTATTTCGCACCTCGCCTATGCGGTTGATGATAGTCGTGAACTCTCCCATATCGTTATCCTATGATTTCGGTTAATGCCTCCTTCAATTCGAGGATGCCGAGTGATTCTTTGAGCGCATTGACCATCGAGCCGTAAGTCACGGAGTAGCCTGCGCCGTTGCGCTCCAACTCGAAAGAGTCTGTGGATTGGAGCGTCGTCGCCTTGCTCAGTTGCGAGATTGTAACGCCTGTCGTAGTTTCTGCCATAGTCTTGTCGTTTGTTAGATTGAGAAAGGTTTTGAGAATTGGAGCATCGTATTGTATGAGACAATCCACCAACATTTGTTCTGATGAATAGAGGGTACGGCGATAAACTGCACCAGCCCTCCGAAGCACTCTACCCGCTGTATGGGATTGCAGGAGAACTTGTCGGCATCAGCCCCCAACGAGCAGAGTATGCCCGACCCCTCGTCATCTGTGGCGATGATGACATTTGCCGACGAGCGTGTGCGCACAGGGCTGTCGTAGATGTTGATTACGCTGCCGATATAATCTGCCGAGGTGGGAAGATTGATCCATACGAGATAAGAGTCGAAAGGATTCTCAGTAATCAGATTGAAATTCTTGTTTACGGTATATCTGCCGGTTGTGGAGCTGTAATCCGTTCCCTCCTCCGAGAGACATTTGAACGGCACACGCATATAGCCGCTGAACACGCCTGTTCCCATCTCCACGTGTCCGTCCTCGTAGATGCGTGTTGCGGCGGTGGAGGCATTCTTGATGCCGTCCGCTCCGGCAAAGAACATCAACTTGCCGTGCTTCGGGTCTACCGTATTCTGCAATGCGCAGCCTGCCATACCCGCCACCACCTTTTCGTCGCTCTCGTCCTTCACGCCGACGAATCCGGAGAGGACGACTCCGCTTTGGCCATCGATTTCGGTTGTCGAGTTTTTGAAGTTGTCGCGCAGATACTCGAGGTCGCTTTTGTCCGAGTCGTGCGCCGCCCTGTGTATTGCCGCAATCAACGTCGCCCGCGACTCGTAGTAGGCGGCGATATACTCAAAGTCATCATCTATCCCGATATATTCGGGTGTCGGAGCTGTGTACTTTTCCAGTGCTGCTACCGCTAACAGATATGCCTGCTCGTATGCGTCCCACGTGGCGTTCTTCTTCATCACTATACGCAGCTGCGAGTTGGCCTTGCGCAGAGCACTCGGCGTGCCGCGCAGATATGCCTCCGTGAGATACATATCCGCATCGGTAAGCAGTTCGTCATACTCTGCCCGGATGTCTGCCAAGCGTTCCCGCAGATAAGACTTCTCGACGGGCGACACCAAGGCATCGGAGTTCATCTTGTCAAGCAGCTCTTTCGACGAGGCGACATCGGCAAGCAGGGAATCCAAGTCCGTCCCCTGCTCCGGATTAGTCGGATCGATGCGCCCGATGCGCAGCACACCGTTCTTGAACGAGATGCCGCAGCCCGTCGAGCGGTTGAAAAGTTGGGCGTTGCCGGTTGCGGAGTCAAACCACGAGTCGCCCGTAATGTCGGAGATATATCCGCGCAGGTATATATTCTTCACATATGCCGAATATCCCGACATATTGAGTCCGTGGGCTGCGAGGTTTGAGAGGTCGCCGAACTGGGCAGCGATATTTTCGCGTGAGATAGTCCACGTATTCATCCCCGTCAGATAGCGTATATAGGTGCGGGTCTCGTATCGCGAGGATTGTCGCTCCTTGTCGGTCGTATTGCCGAATGCCACAATGTTCATCGCCATTTGAGGATGATAGTCAAACCCCTCGCGAAGCTCGTATTCCCACTCGCCGTAGGTGCTCGTATTGAGACATCGTGTAAGGCGGAAGAAGCAGGTGGTAAATCCGGCATAGGTGCGGTTGCCGAAAGAGTCGTCGGAATCGACGGTCGGTGTCGTGAAGTTGCCCACAGCGTAGTTCTTGAAGATACCCATACAAAGGTCGTTCTCGCGCAGACTGCTGATTTCGCCGCTCTCCAATTTGATGACAAGGCGGCAGGTCTCCGTATCGACAAACTCTACCACGCCCGCACCCGCCGAAGACCACGAATCGCCCACAACGGTCTCGACACGGTTATATCTGAACTCCGGAACTTCGAGGAACTCCTCCAAGCGCAGGTTGCGCATATAGGAGTTGCCCTCGACCGAGAAGTCGCCCTTGATGACACCGCCCGACTTGTCGAACTTCTTGTCCAATTCCGCCTGCAAGCCCTGCACCTCCGAGATGGCGTGGGTATGGGCTTTCGGGGCGACACGCTCCTGCAAGTCCTTGCCCGATATCTTCATCGAAGCCTCTGCCGACGGGACATCGACGATAAACTCGAACTCCTCGAATTTATCCATCTGACCCGTTGCCGGTGCTAACTCTTTTATGCGGATTTCTGACATCTAATCACTTGTTTATCGTGTCAAAATAGGCAATCTCCATTTTTTTACGGTAAACAAAGTCCCTAATTGCTTTATTTTGTTTTATGGTTATAACCATTTTATTATTTTTGTAAAATCAACACATACTAACTACTACTAACTACTACTAACTACTACTAACTACTACTAACTACTACTAACTACTATGGCAAAATCCACT
>JAFLRT010000098.1 GCA_022511295.1 Alistipes sp.
CTCTCCGATTGCAATTATCTTCGAGTTGGTTCTGCTCTTCCTGGTCTTTATGGCCACGATTGCAGTTATACAGGCAGTCCGCAAGGTTCCTGTACAGTACGCCAAGCGCATAGTAGGCAACAAGCAGTACGGAGGAGTACGTCAGTACATCCCTCTCAAGATGAATGCTGCCAATGTGATGCCTATTATATTCGCGCAAGCGCTGATGTTTATCCCCGCCCTCTTCACCAATATCGCTCCCAAATTTGCGGGTGCGTTCTCGGATATGACGGGTTTCTGGTATAACTTCACGCTGGCGGTGCTGGTAATCGCGTTTACATACTTCTACACCGCGATTATCATCAACCCTCAAATGATGGCTGACGATATGAAACGCAACGGAGGTTTTATCCCCGGCGTCAAGCCCGGTAAAGCTACCGTTTCGTATATCGACAACATCATGACGAGAATTACCCTTCCGGGTTCTATTTTCCTGGCTATCGTGTCGATATTGCCGGCACTTGCCATGAGATTCCTGAACATTCAGCCGTCGTTCGCATATTTCTATGGCGGAACGTCGCTGCTGATTATGGTCGGTGTGGTTCTCGATACTCTGAAGCAGATAGAGAGTCATCTGTTGATGCGCCACTATGACGGACTTATGAAGACCGGACGCATACAGGGACGATACTAAAAGTTAAGACAAGAGTAGATTGTTAGATGATATACTTAAAAACTGACGAAGAGATAGAGTTGCTCCGCGAGAACAACATCCTCGTAAGCAAAACGCTGGCTGAGGTGGGTCGCCATATCAAGCCGGGCGTTACAACGAAGGAGTTGGATAAAATCGCAGAAGATTATATCCGCTCTCACGGCGCAACTCCTGCTTTTCTCGGTTACGATGGATATCCTGCTACGGCTTGTATCTCGGTCAATGAGCAGGTTGTTCACGGTATTCCGTCTGATTACGTTATCAAGGAGGGCGACGTTGTGTCGGTCGATTTGGGTACGTTTATGAAGGGGTTTGTTGGTGATTCGGCATATACGTTTGCCGTCGGAGAAGTAAGTGATGAAGTTAAGCAACTTCTGTCCGTCACCAAAGAGGCTCTTTACAAAGGTACAGCACAGGCCAAGGCAGGTAATCGCGTAGGCGACATATCTGCGGCAGTGCAGGATTATGCCGAGAGTTTCGGCTATGGCGTTGTACGTGAGTTGGAGGGACACGGATTGGGTCGCAAAATGCACGAGGCACCCGGTGTTCCCAACTACGGACTGCGCGGCAGAGGACCGCTCCTCAAGGAGGGTATGGTCATCTGTATAGAACCTATGATAACGATGGGTGGCAGAGCAGTGGTCTTTGAGCGTGATGGCTGGACAGTCCGCACACGCGACCGCAAGCCTGCGGCTCACTACGAATTTGCAGTGGCTATCCGTAAGGGCGGCCCTGACGTACTGACGGATTTCAGTATAATCGAAAATGCAATAAATAACTGACACTCTATGGCTAAACAGGCTGCTATCGAAATGGACGGAACGATAACGGAGGCGTTGTCGAATGCGATGTTCCGCGTCGAGCTGGACAACGGCCACGTGATTACCGCCCATATCTCGGGTAAGATGCGTATGCACTACATCAAAATCCTGCCCGGAGATAAAGTTAAAGTGGAGATGACCCCGTATGATTTGAGTAAGGGTCGTATATCCTTTAGGTACAAATAATTAGGATTGCTTGAGATTATGAAAGTTAAAGCATCAATCAAAAAGAGAAGCGAGGATTGCAAGATTGTGAAACGTAAGGGCAAACTCTACGTTATCTGCAAGAAGAATCCCAAATTCAAAATGCGCCAAGGGTAAATGTTAAACGATTAAATTAAAGAAACAGAAAATTTATGGCACGTATAGTCGGTGTAGATTTACCAAAGAATAAAAGAGGCGAGATAGGTCTGACCTATATCTACGGCATAGGCCGCAGTACGGCACAGAAGATTCTCGACAATTGCGGCATCAGCTACGACACGAAGGTTCAGGACTGGACCGACGAGCAGGTCGGCGCTATCCGCTCGGCCATAGCCGATATGGGTATCAAGGTTGAGGGAGAATGCCGTTCAATAGTACAACTCAACATCAAACGACTGATGGATATAGGTTGCTATCGCGGTATCCGTCATCGTTTGGGTCTTCCGGTTCGCGGTCAGAGCACCAAGAACAATGCACGTACCCGCAAGGGCCGCAAGAAGACCGTCGCTAACAAGAAAAAGGCAACCAAGTAATCAATAGTGAGTTATTATGGCAAAGAAAACAGGAACAGTTAAGAAGAAGGTTGTTAAGGTGGGTGCAATGGGCATGGCCTTCGTACACTCTACGTTCAACAACGTCATTATCTCCATCACCAACGAGTCGGGTGAGGTTATCAGCTGGTCGTCGGCAGGTAAGATGGGGTTCCGAGGTTCTAAGAAGAATACTCCCTATGCCGCTCAGACCGCAGCTGCGGATTGCGCAAAGGTGGCTTACGATATGGGAATGCGCAAGGTTAAGGTCTATGTCAAAGGCCCCGGTCAGGGTCGCGAATCTGCAATCCGCACGATTCACGGAGCCGGCATCGAGGTTATGGAGATTATCGACGTTACGCCGCTGCCTCACAACGGTTGCCGTGCGCCT
>JAFLRT010000099.1 GCA_022511295.1 Alistipes sp.
TGGGCGGCGCAGCACCTCAAGGAGGTGCATTATTCAGTTTTCCGCCTCTTTCGCGCCGTGCGTCATTTTAGAACGGCACGGTGTCGATAGGTGTCGGCGAGCCGATATTGCCGAACTCGTTGTCGGGCATGGAGCCTAACGCCGAACCGCCGCCGGCATTGCCCCCGATACCGCCGCCTGCATTACCGCCAAGTCCACCCCCGAGACCGCCGCTGGCATAGTCGTCGTACTGTTGGTTTTCGAGCGGTATATCGGCTCTGTCAATATCCATAAACCGCGCCTGGTCTTTCAGGAATCGCAGATTGACATCGGTTACGGCGCCGTTACGGTGCTTTGCGAGGATAATTTCTGCGAGTCCTGCGGTTGAGGTGCCGTCCTCGTTCACCGTGAGACCGTAGTATTCCGGACGGTGTATAAATGCCACTATATCCGCATCCTGCTCTATGGCGCCGGACTCGCGCAGGTCGGATAGTTGAGGGCGTTTGGTGCCTACACGCGACTCTACGCTTCGGTTGAGCTGCGAGAGGGCTATGATAGGCACGTCAAGCTCTTTGGCTATGGCTTTGAGTGTTCGCGAGATGAAAGCGACCTCCTGTTCGCGGTTTCCTTTGACGCCGTTGGAGTCGTTGGCGCCGGTCATCAACTGGAGGTAGTCTATAATTATGATTTTTATGTTGTTGTGTATTTTGAGCCGTCGGGCTTTGGAGCGGAATTCGAATACGGAGAGTGCCGGAGTGTCGTCGATGAATAGTGGAGCCGTTCCGAGAGGTTTTACGGCTGTTTCGAGGTGTCGCCATTGCTCCGGAGTAAGTCGTCCGCTGCGGATATCGGTGCTTGTGAGTCCTGTTTCGGCTACGACGAGACGCATCATGAGTTGGGTCGAGGACATTTCGAGCGAGAAGAACGCCACGCCCGACTCGTGTTCCACAGCCATATTGCGGGCCATCGACAGCACGAACGACGTTTTACCCATTGCGGGTCGTGCCGCGATGATGATGAGGTCTGAAGGCTGCCACCCGAGCGTTACGCGGTCGAGGGCCGCGAAACCTGACTGCACACCGTTGTATTTGCCGGCATTTTTCGCCGCTTCCTCTATTTGGTTGATGGTTTTTCGGAGGATATCGGCTGCGGACTGCACGGAGCGTTTGACGTGTCCTTCGGCGACTTTGAATATTTCGCTTTCGGCGAAACCGATAAGGTCGGTAACGTCGGCCTCGTCGTCGTATGAGCGGCGTTGTATTTCGGTTGCGGAGCGGATGAGTTCGCGCTGAACGTACTTTTGGGCTATTATTTTGGCGTGAAACTCCACGTTTGCGGCCGAGCCTACACGCTGCGTGAGTTGTGCGAGATATGCGGGTCCGCCGACTTTCGTAAGCAGACGCTTGGAGCGCAGTTTTTCGGTAACGGTGAACAGGTCGATGGGTTTGAGTTCGGATGACAGTTCCTCTATGGCCTTGTAAATGAGTTTGTGTTCTTCGGTGTAGAATGCCTCGGGAACGATAAATTCCTGTACGGTTATAATGCTGTCGCGCTCGAGCATCAACGCTCCGAGTACGGCCTCTTCGAGTTCTGTTGCCTGTGGTGGCAGGGTACCCGGGATGTCAGCCATTAAGTCGTAAGCGTTACGGTTGTGTCGGGCCGGCGTATCTTTGTATTCTTTAGCCATATATGCTGATAAGTAATATTTGGGGCTCTTTTTTTGTTTGTAGCGGTTAAATGTGGAAGCAAAAGTATATAATTTCGTTATAAGTGCAAAAGGAGGGGCGTTTGAATATGTTGACAATTTTGTCGATACCCTCTTTTGGGCGGCTATACCTAATCTTATATAATAAAGGCGCGGACAGCATAGAAGCCGACGCCGCTCGCCGTCAAACCGATGCGATTTCCGATATTGTTGATAACTTGTTGATATTTTTATGATAAATAATTTTAATGTGAGATGATTTCGTATTAGAAAAATTACTTAAATTTGCATAAGGTGTATAGTGCAACTTGTGTCATGATGATTCGAGAGGGCGCTGTACGCAGGTTCGGAGTAATATTCGGACAAAAAGCTAACATTAAACACTAAAATATCTACTTTATGAAACTTGAAAACTTTTTTTCAGGGGTTGAGTATTGCTATCTCTGTCCCGAAGTAAAGGTGATTGACGTCGGCATTGAGGGCGGCTTTGCGCTAAGTGCCACCGGTGAAGCCGACGACGAAGGTTATCAAATTCCCGGATTGGACGGCGACCCCGACAACGAGGGCGAAGAGTATTAATTAAAAGGAGGAAATGCGATGAATAATTTATTCAAATTTACACTTTGTGCATTTGCCGCCCTTACGCTTGCAAATTGCACCAACGATGTTACGGACGACGGAGGCAATGCCCCTGTCGAAAAGTTCAAAATGACAATCAGCGCCGGTGTCGGCGATGAAGACTCCCGTACACAGATTTTCGCCGATGGCAACAAATACCGCGTAAAGTGGGATAAAGAAGGTGAGAGCCTCAGTATTGTAGAGGTTGAGAATGAGAGCTGCGGCGATGTTACTTGCGCCACGCAGAAGGGCGGCGACGAGAAGGTTGCACTTTTTGAAACTGAATTCAGTTCGGTTATCGTGGGCGGCAGCACCTATGACTATCTGGCATG